>JAMNXK010000040.1 GCA_023653245.1 Tagaea sp. | reverse complement strand
GTGATGATCGACACGCGCGACGCGGTCGATATCCACCGCCTGCCCGAGGGCGTGGAGTGGACCGGCTACGTCGATTCCTGGAAGCCCAAACAAGACGCGGCGGAGTGAATGCGTGTCCTCATCCTTCGACGGGCTCAGGATGAGGACGAAAAAGAGCCCTCATGGTGAGCCCGTCGAACCATGAGGGCCGGCACGATGGAAGGTATCTCGCGATGAAGCTGGCGACGTTGAAGGACGGCACGCGCGACGGCGCGCTGGCCGTGGTGACCAAGGATCTCGCGCGCTGCCGGCGCGTGCCCGAAATCGCGCGCACGCTGCAAGCCGCACTCGACGACTGGGCGGTCAAGTCGCCGCTTCTGGCGAAAGCGGCCCTGGCGCTCGAAGCGGGCGGGGGCGAAGCTTTCGATCCGGCCCGGGCGATGGCGCCGCTGCCGCGCGCCTATCAATGGTGCGACGGCTCGGCCTATCTCAACCATGTCGAGCTCGTGCGCAAGGCGCGCAAAGCCGAGATGCCGCCCGAGTATTACGACGATCCCTTGATGTACCAAGGCGGTTCGGATTCGATGATCGGGCCACGCGACGACATCGAAGCGCTCGACGAGGCGCACGGCATCGATTTCGAAGCCGAGGTCACGGTGGTGACCGGCGACGTGCCCATGGCCGTGACGCCGCAAGCGGCGCTCGGTCACGTCAAGTTGGTCATGCTGGTCAACGACGTGTCGTTGCGCAACCTCATCCCGGCCGAGCTGGCCAAGGGGTTCGGCTTTTTCCAATCCAAGCCGTCTTCGGCCTTCTCGCCCGTGGCCGTCACGCCCGACGAGCTCGGCGAGGCGTGGACGGGCGGCAAGGCGCATCTGCCGCTGATCGCCGAACTCAACGGCAAGCCGTTCGGCCGGCCGAACGCGGGCGCGGACATGAATTTCGATTTCGGCCGCCTGATCGCGCATGCCGCACGCACGCGCCCCCTCGGCGCCGGCACGATCGTCGGCTCGGGCACGGTGTCGAACAAGGATCGCTCGGTGGGATCGTGCTGCATCGCCGAGGTGCGCACGATCGAGACGATCGAGAAGGGCAAGCCCGAAACGCCGTTCATGAAGTTCGGCGACCGCATCCGGATCGAGATGTATTCCGCCGGCGGAGCGTCTATCTTCGGCGCGATCGACCAGAAGGTCGTCCGTTACGCCGGATAGAGGGACATGGAGCGAAGCGACGGGCAGGAAACCGCGGATGGCGTTCCGGACGGCGCCGATCCGCGCATCGTCGCGTTCCATCGCTATTGGCGGTCGATAGCACCGGCGCCGGGCGTGTTGCCCGGGCGCCGGCATTTCGATCCGATCGACATACCGGCGCTGCTGCCGTTCGTCTGGCTGCTCGACATCGTGGGGCGGCCGCCGCGCTTCCGCTATCGGCTGCTCGGCACGTCGTTCTCCGACGAGCCCTTGCTCGGCGCCACGGGCAAGTTCATGGACGATCTCGCCCCCGACTTCGCGATCAGCGCGAGCTATGCCGATTACATGGCGGCGGCGACGACGGGCGCGGTGCGCTGGCGGCGCGGCTTGGCGACCTACGCCTACATGCCCGGCTGGCGGCGCATCGAGCGCGTGCTGATGCCGCTGGCCGCCGACGGCAAGACGCCCGACATCGTCGCGGGCTTGACCTTGGTGCACGAGCGCGAGCGATCCTGATGCGCCGGCGCAAGCGGCGCGCTATGATCGCCGCGGTACCAACGAGGCCGTCATGAAGCTCTGGGGTTATTTCCGCTCGTCGGCGGCGTTCCGCGCGCGCATCGCGCTGGCGCTCAAGGGCGTCGCTTACGATCAAGCCTTCATTCATTTGCGCAAGGCCGAGCAATCGGCGCCGGCCTATTTGGCACGCAATCCGCAAGGTCTGGTGCCGTTCTTGGAGGACGGGCCCATCGGCATGGCGCAGTCGCTGGCGATCTGCGAGTACCTCGACGAAACCCATCCCGAGCCGCCCTTCCTGCCCAAGGACGCGGCCGGCCGCGCGCGCGTGCGTTCGCTCGCCTACGCCATCGCCTGCGACATCCATCCGCTCAACAATTTGCGGGTCCTCAAATATCTGACCGGAACGTTGAAGGCGGACAAGGCCGCGCACGACGCCTGGTACCGGCATTGGATCGCCGTGGGGTTCGATGCGCTGGAGAAGGAGTTCGCGTCGCCCGCGACGGGCGCCTATTGCCACGGCGACGCGCCGACGCTCGCGGATGTCTGCCTGGTGCCGCAAGTCTTCAACGCCAAGCGCTTCTACGCCGACGCCGAGCTTTCCGCTTGGCCCAAGCTCATGGCGATTTTCGCGCATTGCCTGAAGCATCCCGCCTTCGACGCGGCGCGCCCCGAGAACCAGCCCGATTTCGAGCCGTGAGCGCCGTCGATTCCGGCGCGCTCGCGCATGTTCCCGGCGACGCCGATCCGCGCGTGCGCGAGCTCCACGCGCATTGGGAATCCTTGCGGCCCGCGCCGGACTTGCTGCCGGGGCGCGCGCATTTCGATCCCGTCCGCGTGCCCCATCTGCTGCCGAACATCTGGCTGCTCGACATCGTGGGGCCGCCGCCGCGCTTTCGTTACCGGTTGATCGGCACGGGGCTCGACATCGACAGGCTCGCCGGCGCCACCGGCCGTTTCATGGACGAGGTGTCGCCCGATTTTCCGGGCAGCCCGACCTTCGCGGACTATCTGGCCGTCGCGCGCGGGGCGATCAGCTGGCGGCGCGGACCGCCGGCGTTCCGCTTCATGGAGGCGTGGCGCGTCATCAAGCGGCTGATGCTGCCGCTCGCCGCCGACGGGCGCACGCCGGACATGATGCTCAACATCACCGTGGTGCTCGAGTCCGCGCCTCGGCCACCAAGGATCTGAGCGTGGCGAGATCGATCGCCCCGGGCACCAGCGCCTCGCCGATCGCGTAGCCCGGCGTGCCGGTCAGGCCGAGCGCCTGGGCGAGGTCGGCGTTGCGGCGCAGAAGAGCCGCCACGCGTGGGTCCTCCATGTCGCGGCGCAAACGCTCGACGTCGAGCCCCGCTTCGCGCGCGATGCGGAACACGCCGGCTTCGTCGAGGTTGCCGCGCGACACCATCAGCGCGTCGTGGAAAGCTTCGTAGCGGGCGGCACCTTGCGCGCGCGACGCCAAGGCGGCGCGCGACGCGATCACCGAGGCGGCCCCCAGGATCGGCAGGTCGCGGCGCACGACGCGCACGTCGCGCTCGGCCGCGAGCATCTGTTTGACGGGCTCGTGCATGCGTTTGCAGTAGGGGCAGCGATAGTCGAAGAACTCGACCACCACGACGCTGCCGCGCGGATTGCCGGCGACCGGCGCGTCGGGGTCGTTTTCGAGCTCGCGCCGCCGCTCGGTCAGCGCGCGGCGCGCCTGCTGGGCCTGCGCCGCCTCGCGGCGCTTCTCGATGGCTTCGAGCGCGTCGAGCACGATCTCCGGCTCGCGGCGGATCAGATCGCGCACGATCTCCTCGATCTCCGCGCGCGAGGGGGCTTGCGCGTGGGCGGGCGCCGCGCAGGCCAGGGCGAGCAGGGCAAGGGCGAAAATCCGCTTCATCGCGACAGCACCACGTCCGAAACGTAGCCGATCGAGACCGGCAGCCCGCCCGGCACGGGGCCGGAATAGCCGCCGAAGGCGATCAAGGAGATGCGCACTTTCGCCGGATCTTCGTCCGGCCAATAGCGCCGATGCAGCTCGATCAGGTCGATGGCTTCGACATGCCACTCGCCGGCCTGGCCGGTCCGCGGCGCGCGTAGGTCGATGCGCCGGAGCGAATCGTCGCGCGCGAATTTCCGCTGTTCGGACTCTTGGGCTTGCGCCGCGCCCACACCGCCGAAGGAAATCTCCGCCCAGCGATCCCACTCGGCTGGTGCCGCCCAGAGCCACGACGACCATTCTTCGGTCCAAGGCCGGTCGTTCGAACGGAAGAACACGACCACGCGCAAGCCGCGCGATTCGCCCGATCCGGGTCCGCCGCCGAACATCGCGGGCTCGAGATACCAGCTCCAGCGCAAATACGGCGTGGCGGCCAGCGCCGCGTCCACGCGCCGGCCCATCAGCGAACCGCCGGGCACGTCCGCGCGGACGGCGACGGTGCCTTGAAGTTCGACCACCGCCAGCTGGCCTTCTCCGGCGCGGCGGCGCGTCCACCATTGGTCGGCGGCGGCGTCGCGGTGCAGGCCGGGGATGCGCTCGAGAATCCGGATATGGCCGTCGACGACTGCCGCTCGGGTCGGCGGCTCGAATTTGGCGCAGCCGGCCAGCAGCGCGAGCGCCGCCAGGGCGGCGAGAAATCGGGTCATCGCGGTGTCGGCCTTTCGGTGGCGTTCTTGATGTCTTGGGCGCGCAGGATATGGGGCGAGCCCGGCGGGAGCAAACGTTCGGCGCGCTCGGCGAGGCCGCGCGCGGCATTGCGCTGGCCTTGGATCAAGGCGAGCTCGGCTTGCGAGAGGGCGGCCATGCCGAGCTGGTTGTCGCGGCCATAGGCGACCGCCAATTGGCGGAACACTTCGCCGTTCTCCGGCTCGCGGCCGCGCGCGACTTCCAGATGTTCGATCGCGGCGCGTCCGAGAACCGGGTCCGCGGTGGCGATCTGCGCCGCCGCGAGGCCCAGGCGCAGCAGCGCGCTCGTCGGCACGGTCGCGACGGCTTTCTCGTAGAACGGGACGGCGCCTTTGGGGTCGCCGTTTTCGAAGGCGAACTGCCCGCGCGTCTCGTTGAACCACGGATCGTCGGGCCGGTCCTTGAGCAGCGAGTCGGCGAGCGGAATCGCGCGCGCGAAGTCCCCGCGCCGGTAGAAGGCGAAGGCGCGCGCGTAGCGCGCTTCGATCGACGGATCGGTTTCGCGGTACTGCACGAGCGCGCGCGCCGGATCGACGAAGCCGAGCAGCTTGGCGCGCATGCGCCGGTGCATCTCGACGAATTCCGGGCGGACCGGAGCCGCCGAGAACCGCGAATTCGCCACCCAGTTCTGCACGAAGTCGACGCGCTCGCGCGTGATCGGGTGGGTACGCACGTAAGGATCCTGGCGATCGACGACCATCATTTCCTGATCGACCAGGATCTGCAGGAACTCGGCGAAGCCGCGCGCGGATTGCTGGGTGCGATCGAGGAAATTGACCGCCGCCTGGTCGGCCGAGGCTTCGAGCGTGCGGGTGAAGCGCAGGAAGTTGCGCTCGGCGATCTGCTGGCCGGCCAGCACGCTGGCGACCGCCGCGTCCCCGCGACCGGCCGCGGCGGCGGCTGCGGCGCCCAGCAGCGAGACGATCATCGCCGTCCACGCGTCGCGCATGCCTTCGGGCAGCCGCGCGATATGGCCGCCCGAGATATGGCCGGTTTCGTGGGCGATCACGCCGATCAGCTGGCCCGGATGTTCGGCGCGCAGCAACAGCCCGGTGTGAAAGAACATGTTGAGGCCCAGCGCCACGAAGGCGTTGAGCGAGCGGTCGTTGATCAAATGGACGTTGATGTCGTCGGGATTGAGTCCGGCGGTACGGAAAATCGGCGTCGCGTAGGTGCGGATGATCGTCTCGGTCTCGGCGTCGCGGACGAACTGGATACGCTGGCCCTGCTGCGCCAGGGCCGGGGGTTGCCAGAGGGCGGCGGAAATTGCGATAACGCTTCCCATGCGCGCCACGCGCGCACGCCAGGACGTTCCGGCAAAATCCAACAGTTTCAGGCGCATGACCCTCGAACCGAGTCCGCCTTGCGGCCCCGACCTTCAAGCTAGGTCGGCGCGTCGCGCAAATCAATCGCTCCGGCGCAACATGTTGTTACCTTGCGCCTTTGCCGCAAGCTTGGTGCTGACGGGCTGCGGCTGGCTGGGCGGCGGCGCGTCCGAGGCGACCGGCGTGGTCGGCTCGGTGCGCGGGTTCCTGGGGGGGGCGAGCGTGGCCGAGCCGCGCGCGGCCCTGGTCGCGCGCGATATTCTGTCGGCCGGCGGATCGGCCGCCGACGCCGCGGTGGCGGCCGCCTTGACCTTGACGGTCACGCTGCCGAGCCAGGCGCCCTTGGGCGGGGGCGGGTTTTGCTTGGTCGCGGTCGGTTCGGGCCGTACGCGTACCGTCGAAAGCATCGCCTTTCCCGCGATCGCGGGCGGGCTGGACGCGCAGATCGCCACGCCGGGAATCTCGCGCGGGATGTTCGCGCTGCATGCGCGCTATGGACGGCTGCGCTGGGAGCAGCTGGTCACGCCGGCCGAAAGCCTGGCGCGCAACGGCACGGATGCGACGCGCGCGCTGGCCCTCGACGTCGCGGCGCACGCCGAACGCTTGGCCGCCGATCCGATCTTGAGCGCCACCTTCCTGCCCGGCGGCCGGCCGATCGCCGAGGGCGATCGCTTGGTCCAGCCGCAGACCGCCGCCGCCTTGGGCGTGCTGCGCAGCCGCGGGCCCGGCGATTTGCATCAAGGCCAGTTCGCGCGCGCGCTGGCGCAAAGCTTCGCCGCGGCCGGCATGGCGCTGCCGCTCGAAGCCCTGGCCCAAGGTGCCGCGCAGCAATTGCCCGCGATCCGCGTCGGCGAGTCGATCGATCTGTTCGTCGGCACGACGCCGGCGGCGGGCGCGCTCGCCGCGGGCCAGATCTTCGCCGCCCTCGAATCGCGCTGGCGCACGACCGCGCCCGACGAGCGGCCGGCGCTGCTGCTATCGACGGCGGCGGCGGCGTCGCGCGCGCGCGCCGAATGGCTCCGGCCCGATCTCTCCTCGTCCGTGCCGTTGGGCGAGGCGATGGCGTCCGCGCGGCTGCGCGCGCTGGCGGGGGCGGGTGGGGAATGGGCGGCCGAGCCCGACGCGGCCGCGGGCACCACGTTCGTCGTGATCGATCGCGAGGGCGGTGCCGTGGCTTGCGCGCTGACCGGGCACGAGCCCTGGGGAATCGCGCGCCTGCCGCAAGGCAGCGCGTTTCTGATGGCGCCCGCACCGCGCGCGGGCGGGGCCGATTCGCGCTGGCTGACGGTGGCGATCGCCCTCAAGGACCGCGCCGACGTGATCTTCGCGGGCGGCGCGTCCGGGGGTGCGGCCTCGCCGATGGCGCTCGCGCAAGTCGCCCTCGACACGTTGCAAGGACGCGAAGCGCTGGCGCGCGCGATCGACGCGCCGCGCATGCGGGTGCGCCCCGACGGCTCGATCGGCGTCGATGGCGTCGGGCTGATCGCGCGCCTGATGCCGCGCGGCTATCGCGCGAGCGAGGACGCCGGCGGCGTGGGGCGCGTCCAAGCCGCCCATTGCCCCGACGGGCTGAGCGCCGCGGGCGCCACGTGCCGCATCGAAACCGACCGGCGCGGCGCCGGGCTCGCCATCGGCTCGAACTGATGGCCCACAAGACCGCGCGGCGTGCGGATGTCGCCCCGTTCATCGTGATGGACGTGATGCGCGCGGCCGCCGCGCGCGACGCGTCCGCCAAGGCTCCCGCGGATCGCGCGGTCCATCTCGAAGTCGGCCAGCCGGGCACGCCGGCGCCCGCCTTGGTCCGCGCGGCGGCCAAGCGCGCGCTCGATTCCGACAAGCTCGGCTACACGCTCGCCCTTGGCATTCCCGAGCTTCGCCAAGCGATCGCGCGGCACTATCGCGACACCCACGGCGTGGCGCTGGACTGGGAACGCGTCTGCGTGACGGTGGGCTCGTCGGGCGCGTTTCTGCTCGCGTTCCTGGCCGCGTTCGACGCGGGCGACCGGGTCGCCTTGGCCGATCCGGGCTATCCGGCCTACCGGAACATCCTCAAGGCGCTCGACTGCGTGCCCGTCGGGCTCGCCGCCGAAGCCCGGACGCGGTTCCAGCCCGCGCCCGACATGCTCGACGGCGCGCTCGACGGGCTGATCGTGGCGAGCCCCGCCAATCCGACGGGCTCGATGCTCGCGCCCGGCGCGCTCGAAGCCCTCGTGCGCGACTGTCGCGCCAAGGGCATCCGCCTGGTCTCGGACGAGATCTATCACGGCATCGTCTACGAAGGCCGGGCGCAAACCGCGCTCGCCTTCGGCGACGACATGCTCGTGGTGAACAGCTTCTCCAAGTATTTCTCGATGACCGGCTGGCGCCTGGGCTGGCTGATCGTGCCGCCCGACATGGTCCGCGCGGTCGAGCGGCTGGCGCAGAATCTGTTCATCTCGCCGCCGACCTTGGCCCAGCACGCCGCCGTGGCCGCGTTCGACGCGCGCGACGAGCTCGACGGCCATGTGCGGAACTATCGCGCCAATCGCGACTATCTGCTGGGCGAATTGCCGAAGGCGGGGTTCCGCGAGTTCGCGCCGCCCGACGGCGCCTTCTATCTCTATTGCGACGTCGGCCACATGACCAACGACAGCGCCGAGTTCTGCAAGCGCCTGCTCGACGAGACCGGCGTGGCGGCGACGCCGGGCAAGGATTTCGATCCCGCGCGCGGGCATCGCACGCTGCGCTTTTCCTTCGCCGGCACGATGGACGACATGCGCGAAGCGGTCGCGCGCTTGCGCGCTTGGCGGCGCTGAGGACGCCCGCGTCGCGCGGCGCCTTGTCCGGGGCGACGCCAAGAGGCGTCGGTTCGATCGCTCGGGCGATGTGAGCTTCAAGAAGCCCAATAACGGCCACGACGCTTTGAAGGTGACGCCAACGGCGTCATCCACTCTGTCGCCGGAGATTGGCATCGCCGAATGCGCGGCTCAGCGCTGCGCGGTCTGCGGCGGTTCGGACGCGCGCGCCGCGGCGCGGGTCGGGGGCGCGTAGATCGGCCACTCGCCTTGGGCGAGCTGGTCGAGCGAGGTCGTGGATTGCCCGAGGCGTTCGGAATACATCCAGTAGGAATAGAGCAGCCGCGTGATGAACTGGCGCGTCTCGGCCGCCGGCAGGCTTTCGATGAACAGCAGCGCGTCCTCGCGCGTTTCGCCGCGCTGGTCTTGCAGGCGCTTCCACTTGGAGAGATTGCCCGGCCCGCCGTTATACGCGGCCGCCAGGCGCGTGAGTTCGCCCGACACGAGCGGGTCCTCGAGCAGCGCGCGGATATAGCGCTGGCCGAGGGTGATGTTGAACGACGGCTCGAACAGCCGGTCGAGTTGGCCGCGCAGGCTCGCGCCGTTCATCGTGCCGGCGGTGGCGGGCATCAGCTGCATCAGCCCGCGCGCGCCCGCCGGGCTGATCGCGCGCGGATTGAACGCGGACTCCACGCGCATGAAGGCGAAGACCAGCGCCGGATCGACGTCGAAGCCGCCGTCCGGCCGCCAATGCGGAATCGGATAATTGGCGCCGTCGAAACGCCGTCCGTCGAGGTCGTTGATCTCGCGCGCCAGGCGCATCGCCAGGCCCGGCATGTTGGCGCGCATCGCCACGGCGAGGGCGGCGTGCGCGTGCTGCGCCCCGCCTTGGCCGAGCACGCGTCGCATCTCGGCCTCGGCGCGGCGGTCCTGATCGACCTGCAGCAGCGCGAAGGCGCGCGCGGCCGCCGGATGGCGCTTCAGCCGCTCGATATCCGCGGCCGTCAGCGGCGGCGGATTCCAGTTGAGGCCCGGATCGATCCCGAGCGCGCGGGCGGCCAGCAGCCCGTAGAACGTGCGCGGCGCTTCGGCCGCCTGGGCGAGCCAGAAATTGTAGACGTCGGGCTTGCGATCGTGCAGATGCGCGCGCGCCGCCCAGAAAGCGCCGGCCGCTTGATCCCAGGCGGGCGCGCCCGGCAGCTTGGCCAGGCCTTCGAAATGCCCGGCCGCCCGGCCGTAGCGCTGCTGGCGGAATTCGGCGAGGCCGGCGATCCAATGCGCGCGCGGCACGCTAGCACCCGAGCGGCGCGCGGCCGCCTCGGCCAGAGCGATCGCCTTGCGGTCGTCGCCGCGCATGAACCAGCCCGAGGCGAGTTGCGCCTTGTAGTGGTCGATTTCGGCGGCGGAAAGCTGGGCCTGGGTTTCGCGCGCCAGCAGCTCGCGCTCGACGCGGTCGAACTGGCCGTCGGAGATGCCTTTGGCCAAGCGCGCGCGTAACTGCGCCGCGCCCGGCGTCTGGGTGCGCATCGGCGGGCTACGGCCCAGACCGGGTCCCAGATCGTCCATCCCGGCGCGCTCGGTGAAGCTCTCGCCCGCCGGTTTGCGCAAAGGCGCGGCCCCGCGCGGCGGCGCGCGGCGCACGGCCAGCGCGTGGATCGCCGGGGCGTCGGGATGATCGGCATTCTCGCGCAGCCAAGCGGCCAATTCTTCGTAGGTCGAGCGATGGCTTCGCGACAAATAGCGCTCGGCCAGGACATGGCCGGTCAGCGACCGGTCGCGCACGTGACGCAAGGCCGCGTCGGCCGCCGCCGAATCCCCCCGCGCCTGGGCCGCGAAGGCCGCCCGATAGGCGCGGACATCGGCCTCGCTCAACGGCCGGGGCAGATC
>JAMNXK010000039.1 GCA_023653245.1 Tagaea sp. | reverse complement strand
CGGGACCGATCCGGCGCTCGGCGCCTTCGAAGCGCCGCTGCGCATCGACGCGGATACGATCGATATCGCCGACGCGCGTTTCGCCGCCGGCCGGGCGACGGTCGCGCGGCAGAGCGGGCGCTGGGCGCTTGATCTGCGTCTGGGCGAGGTCGATCTCGCCCGCGCGAGCGAGCTTTTGGCGCGCGGGAGCGGGGCGCTGTCCGGCGATTTGGACTTGCGCGCGCGGGCCGTGGCGCTGACCTGGCCGTCGGGCCGGGCGGACGGCGCGATCCTGGTCGCGGGTCGCGAGAACGGCGTCTGGACGATCGACGAGGCGGCCGTGCGCGACATCGCGGGCGCGTCGTTGCGCGTCGCCGCCGGGACGCTCGATTTGCGCGCCGCCGACGCGCAGCGTTTCCTGGCCGCGATCGGCGTGCCGATCGACCGCTATCTGGGTGAATTGCGCGTCGGCGGCCGTTTCGATCCGATCGCGGCCGAGATATCGCCGGTCGAGATCGCTTTCGCCGGCCAGCGTCTGGAGGGCACGCTCGCCTGGCGCGACGGCCGGCTCAAAGCCACGCTCGGCGGCGGCCGCGTCGACCTCGATCCGTTTTTCGTGCGCGCGCCGCCGCGCCCCGTGCAGCGCGGCCCCTTGCTGACCCGCTCGCAGCAGGCCCAAGCCGCGCGCGCCGCCCAGCCGCCGGCACCCGGGCCGGGCGGCTGGAGCCGCACGCCGCTTGGTTTCGATCTGGCCGGGGCCGTGCCGTTCGATCTCGATCTCAAGGCCCGGGAGCTGCACGCGGCGGGGATCGTCGTCGCGCAAGCGCATCTGCTGGCGGCGTTCGGACGCGAGGGGGTGGCGCTGGAAAGCCTGACCGGCACGCTGCTGGGCGGCAAAGCGAAACTCAGCGGCGTGTGGCGCGGACCGCCGTCGCCCGGCTTCGCGGCCGAGTTTCGGCTGGACGACGTCCCGTTCCGCGCTTTGCTGCCGGCCTTGGGCGCGCCGCCGATTTTCGACGGGTCGAGCGTCCTGCGCGGCAAGCTCGACTCCACCGGCACGACCGCCTCGATCCTGGCGGGCAATCTGCGCGGCGAAATCGCGATCGCCGCTCCCGACGTCGCTTTGCGGGGGCTCGATCTGGCGGCCTTGGCGCGGCGCTACGCCCAGCCCGGCGCCCCGCCGGATATCGTCGAGCTGGCGCGGCTGGTGGCGCGCGGCGGCGACTTCCGGCTCGACAGTCTCGATTCCGAGTTGCGGATCGAGCTTGGCCGCGCGCGCGTGGCGTCCTTCGTCGCGCGAGGGCCCGGCGCGCGGATCGCGGGCTCGGGCCTGGTCGATATCGGCAATTGGTCGCTCGACCTGGCGGCCGATTTCGCCTTCGCGGGAAAACCCGCCTTCGCCCTCGGGGCGGCGGGGCCGATCGCCGGTCCGCGGCTTACTTTGCGGCCGGCGGCTGGGGACGCGGGCGCGCCGGCGGGTTCGGGCGCGGGGTCTCGGCCGCCGGGGTCTCGGCCGGCGTCGCGATGACAGTCCGCGTGCGGCCGGCGGTCAGCGCGTTGTCCACGCGCGCCAAGGCGTCGCTTGCGCGCGCATGGCCGGCGCGCGCCGCGGCCGTGTACCAGCGGCGCGCTTCGACGAGGTCGGGAGCGACGCCGCTGCCGGTTTCCCAAATCACGCCGAGCTGGAACTGCGCTTCCTCGAAGTTTTGCGCCGCCGCCGCTTCGTACCAGCGGCGGGCTTGCACGAGATCGCGCGGCACGCCTTCGCCGCGCCGATACATCTGGCCCAAATTGTACTGGGAATCGGCGTCGCCCATGCGCGCGAGGCCCAGGAATCGGAACCACGCGCTGGCGTGATCGCCCGTCAAGAAGGCATCGACGCCTTTGGCGTATTCCAAGTCCCGGTCGAAGGCCGCGGCTTGGGGGGGAGCACCCGCCGCGAGACCCGCGACCAGAACGAGGAGCGCCCAACCGCGTCGCGCCGCGGCCCTCAGGCCGGTTTGGCGACGATCGCGGCGGGCAGCGTGCCGGTCAGCGCCTGGAGCACGTAGACCCGCAACGCGCTCGACAGATTGCCCGCCTGCTCGCGCGCGGCGCGCATCTTGTCGATCTCGGTCACGAGATCGTTGATCGAGGCGTTGCGCTTGCGCGCGATGTCCTTGAGCGCGGTCCAAAATTCCGGCTCCAACGAGATGCTCGTGCGGTGGCCGGCGATGACCACCGAACGCTTGCGAATCGATCCGGCCATTCTATCACTCCCCTGTTGGACGTCTGTCTTTGGGTGCCAGCATGTCCAAAGGCTGGACCCAGCGGTCGAAATCCGCTTCCGAAACCAAACCCAGACCGACGGCGGCTTCCTTGAGCGTCAGGTCGTGGGCGTGGGCGTGTTTGGCGATGCGCGCGGCCGTGTCGTAGCCCAGATGCGGGTTGAGTGCGGTCGCCAGCATCAGCGAGCGCTCGACATGGCGGGCGATGACCGCGGGCACGGCGGCGAGGCCCGCCACGCAGTTCTCCGCGAAGGACGCGGCCGCGTCGCCGAGCAGCCGGATCGATTGCAGCACGCTATAGGCGATCACCGGCTTGAAGACGTTGAGCTGCAAATGCCCGCTTGCACCGGCGACGGTGACCGTCACGTGGTTGCCCATGACTTGCGCGCAGACCATGGTCAACGCCTCGGCCTGGGTCGGGTTGACCTTGCCGGGCATGATCGACGAGCCGGGCTCGTTTTCGGGCAACGCGATTTCGCCCAGGCCCGAGCGCGGGCCCGAGGCGAGCAAGCGCACGTCGTTGCCGATCTTGAACAAGCCGGCGGCCAGCGTGTTGAGCGTGCCCGAGCATTCGACCATCGCGTCGTGCGCGGCGATCGCCTCGAACTTGTCCTCGGCGGGCATGAAGGGAAGATTGGTCAGGCGCGCGAGTTCCTGGGCGAAGCGCGCGGGGAAATGCTTGTGGGCGTTCAGCCCCGTGCCCACGGCCGTGCCGCCTTGCGCCACGCGGTACAGGCGCGGCAGCGACTGCTCGACCCGCGCGATCCCGAGCTCGACCTGCCGCGCCCAGGCGCCGATCTCCTGGCCCAGGGTCATCGGCACCGCGTCCTGCAGATGGGTGCGGCCGATCTTGACGATCCCGGCGGTCTCGGTCGCTTTGGCTTGCAGGACCTCGTGCAGGCGCTGGAGCGAAGGCAGCAGCAGATCGTGAACCTCGGCCACCACGGCGATATGCATGGCGGTGGGGAACGAGTCGTTCGAGGACTGGCCGCGATTGACGTGGTCGTTGGGATGGACGGGCTTGCGCTGACCCAGCGGATGGCCGAGGAGCTCGTTGGCGCGATTGGCCACGACCTCGTTGGCGTTCATGTTGGTTTGGGTGCCGGAGCCGGTCTGCCAGACCACCAGCGGGAAATGTTCGGCCAGCTTGCCCGCCACGACCTCGTCGCAGGCCTTCAAGATCGCTTGCCCAAGCTCGGCCGGCAATTCGCCCAAGGCGAGATTGGCCAAAGCCGCCGCCTTCTTTTGCACCCCGAAGGCGCGGATCAGGGCCTCGGGCATGCGCTCGTCGCCGATGCGGAACAGCTCGACGCTGCGCTGCGTCTGCGCGCCCCAATAGCGATCGGACGCGACTTCGATCGGCCCGAAGCTATCGCGCTCGATCCGCGTCGCGGCTCGATCGGCCATGACGTTGCGTCCGCCCCCCATCCCTGGTCCCCCCGGACCGGCGCCGAAATCCCCAAGCGCCGCGAGGATTTAGGCATGCGCGTCCCAAGACATTCAATACCCAAATTCCTGCGTGAATCCCCTGCGAGGGGGATAATTCGCCGGCGGGGCTTGTCAGATCGGGGCGGGAGACCTTAAGAGTGAGGAGAATGGTCCCGAGCCGCAGAAGCAGCTGATGCCCGAGAAAATCGATTTCAGCAAAATACGCTTCCTGATCTGCGATCCCAACGCCTTGTCGTTGACGATGCTGGGCGACATTCTGTCCATGCTCGGCGCCAATTACATCCGTAAAGTCAACGACTTCGAGAAGGCGATGAACGTCCTCAAAGAGGGCAATATCGACATCGTCATCACGGAGCACGATTTGCCGACCGAGGGCGGGATCAAGCTCGCCGACTATGTCCGCCACGATCCCGGTTCGCGCGACCGGATGATGCCGCTGATCATGCTGACCGCGCGCTCGGAAGAGCAATACGTCATCGAAGCGCGCGATCATGGGATCAACGAATTCGTCGCCAAGCCCTACACCGTCGATTCGCTCTACAAGCGGCTGTCGATGATCATCGCCTATCCGCGGCCTTACGTTTCCGCCCCCGGCTATTTCGGTCCCGACCGGCGGCGCAAGCAGATGCCCTTCAACGGCAAGGAGCGGCGGGGGGTCGATCCCAACGCCAAGCCGAGCTAGTCTGCGGACTCGCCGCCGTCCGGAGTCGCCGCCTTGGCCAAACCCAAAGTTCAGATCATCCAGCCGTCGATGGACCTGCGCAAACGCGCGGTGAACTTCAAGACCGGCTTCGGCGTGATCCTGACGCCCGACGAAGCGGTCAAGCTCGAAGCGGTCGTCGAGAAATCCTCCGACAATTTCGCCAAGCAGGTCGCCGCCAAGCTCAAAGTGTTGCGCGAGTCGCTCGCGGCGCTGGACGACGGCAGTTCGCCGCACATGGCGCTGATCCAGCGCGTCGCGACCGACGCGCTCGAGATCAAAGGGCTCGGCGGCACGTTCAAATTCCCGCTGCTGACGCAGATCGCCAAGTCGCTGCACGACTATGCCGCGCAGATCCGCGAGCCCAATGTCTGGCACGGCGTGATCTTCGCCCACCACATCGACGCGCTCTACGTCGTGCTCGTCCAGCGCATCACCGGCCTCGGCGGCAAGACCGAGGCCGAGCTGCTCAAGGCGCTGCGCCAAGCGTCCAGCAAGTACAAGTAAGCGGCGCGCCGGCGCTTCAGCCGCCGCTCAGAAACCGATGCGTGCGCGCAACACCGCGGCCGCTTCGCGGGAAAATCCGGGCGCGGCCGCGATTTTCTCTTGCGCCCCGGCGTGTTTGTGATATTTGGCGAAACACGACGCACGCACGTGCCCCAGGCCCACGAGGCAAGCGCTAAGAGGCAAGACGGGAAGTTCGCGAAGAACCTCCACGTCTCTCGGTCCCAAGCGCTCGAGGTCAAGCAACGACAGCGTCCTTTTCGGTACAAGCCGGTCGCCAGTGGGCCGGTGTCCTTAAGGGGTGTGAGAATGGTTGCGGCCAAGTTCGGGGCTTTGCGCCATCCGACGACGCAAGGGTGATCGCCACGGGGCGGCGCCGCGCATGATCGCGCGGTGAGCCGCTTCGCCAGGGCGCCAGAGGTCCGGCCATCCAGGCCGGCGGCGCTCCGGACGGGATCATACTTGCGGATTCGGATAGCCGACAAAGCACCGTAGTTCCGACAAGCGACGAGACGACCGCGCCAGCGGCGACGCCCCCGGGAGGGATCGGCGGGCCGCCTGCGCATTTCGCTCCGGGATCGTCCCGGGGCGTCGGAGCGTCATTCGATGAACGAGTACACGAAGCACGTGCGTTTCGGCGGTCGCCTGGTGATGGTGGGCTTCGGCTCCATCGGCCAAGGCGTGCTGCCGCTGATCCTGCGCCACATCGACATGCCCAAGGACCGGATCGTCATCGTGACGGCCGAGCCGCGCGGCCGCGACGTCGCGGCCGAGTACGGCGTGGAATTCGTCGAGGTCGCTTTGACCCGCGCGAATTACCGCGACCAGCTGGCCCCGCGCCTGAACAAGGGCGATTTCCTGCTCAACCTGTCCGTCGACGTGTCGTCGGTGGCGCTCATCGAGCTCGCCAACGAGCGCGGCGCCTTCTATCTCGACACGTGCGTCGAGCCCTGGGCGGGCGGCTACACCGACACGAGCCTCACGCCGTCGCAGCGTTCGAACTACGCGTTGCGCGAATCCGCGCGCGCCTTGCGCGGCAAATTCGCCGGCGGGCCCACGGCCGTGCTGACCCACGGCGCCAATCCGGGCCTGGTCTCGCATCTGGTGAAGGAGGCGCTGCTCAAGATCGCCGGCGACACCGGCCGCTCCGCGGCGGCACCCAAGGATCGCGCGGGCTGGGCGGGGCTCGCCCGCGAGCTGGGCGTGAAGACCATCCATGTCGCCGAGCGCGACACCCAAGTCGCGCGCCACGCCAAGAAGCCGGGCGAGTTCGTCAACACCTGGTCGATCGACGGCTTCGTGGGCGAAGGCTGCCAGCCGGCCGAGCTCGGCTGGGGCACGCACGAGAAGGCGCTGCCCGAGGACGGCCGCCGCCACGATTTCGGCTGCGACGCGGCGATCTATCTGATGCGCCCGGGCGCTTCGACGCGCGTGCGCACCTGGACGCCGGGCGAGGGGCCGTTCCACGGCTTCCTGATCACCCATAACGAGGCGATCTCGATCGCCGACTACTACACGGTCGCGGAGGGCGGCAAGCCCGTCTACCGGCCGACGGTGCACTACGCCTATCACCCGTGCGACGACGCCGTCGTGTCGGTGCACGAGCTCGCCGGCAAGAACTGGAAGATGCAGCCCGAAAAGCGCCTGATGATGGACGAGATCGTCAAGGGCGTGGACGAGCTGGGGGTGCTGCTGATGGGCCACGCCAAGGGCGCCCTTTGGTACGGCTCGCAATTGTCGATCGACGAGGCGCGCGCGCTGTGCCCGCACAACAACGCGACCTCGCTGCAGGTCACGGTGGCGGTGCTGGCCGGCGTGATCTGGGCGATCGAGAACCCGGCCGCGGGCGTGGTCGAAGCGGACGAGATGGACCATGCGCGCTGCATGGAGATCTGCCGTCCGTATCTCGGCACCGTGCTCGGCGCCTACACCGATTGGACTCCGCTGGCGGAGCGCGAGGTTCTGTTCCCCGAACAGATCGACCGCGCCGACCCGTGGCAGTTCAAGAATTTCCGCGTCGTTTGACGCGCTTCCTGGGAAAGAAAAGGTACTGGGAATGACCACCAAGAAAATCCAACGCTTCCTCGCCGAACGCCGTCCGACGCCCTACGTGGTCGTCGATCTCGACGTGGTCGCGGACAACTACCGCAAGCTCAAGGACGCGGTCCCGCAAGCGGGCATCTACTACGCCGTGAAGGCCAACCCGGCGCCCGAGATCCTGGCGCTGCTGGCCAAGATGGGCTCGTCCTTCGACACCGCCTCGGTCAACGAGATCGACATGGCGCTGGCGTCGGGCGTGGATGGCGGCCGCATCTCCTTCGGCAACACGATCAAGAAGGTCTCGGACATCGCCGCCGCGCATGCGCGCGGGGTGAAGCTGTTCGCCTTCGATTCGGAAGCCGAGTTGGCGAAGCTCGCCAAGGCCGCCCCGGGTGCGAAGGTGTTCTGCCGTATCCTGACCTCGGGCGAGGGTGCCGATTGGCCGCTGTCGCGCAAATTCGGCTGCGAAGTCGACATGGCGCGCGATCTGCTGATCGCCGCGGCCAAGAGCGGCGTCGTGCCGCACGGCGTGTCGTTCCATGTCGGCTCGCAGATGAAGGATCCCAACGCGTGGGATTCGGCCGTGGCGCAAGCCGCGCGCATCTTCCGCGAATGCGAAGCGGCGGGCGTGCAGCTTACCATGCTCAATATCGGCGGCGGCTTCCCCGCGCGCTACCGCAAGGACATCCCCGCGATGCAGACCTACGGGCAGGCGATCCACGCCTCGCTCGCCAAGCATTTCGGCAACCGCATCCCGTCGGAGATCATCGTCGAGCCGGGCCGCCAGATGGTCGGCAACGCCGGCACGATCGACACCGAAGTGGTGCTCGTCTCGCGCAAGTCCGCGAAAGAAACGCGGCGCTGGGTCTATCTGGACATCGGCAAGTTCGGCGGTCTGGCCGAGACGATGGACGAGGCGATCCAGTACCCGATCGTCTCGGCCAAGAAGGGCCCGGTCGGCCGCGTGGTGATCGCCGGTCCGACCTGCGATTCCGCCGACGTGATGTACGAGAAGGCGGATTACCGGCTGCCGATGGATCTCGAAGCGGGCGACCGCTTGGAAATCCGCGCGACGGGGGCCTACACCACCACCTACTCGGCGGTCGCCTTCAACGGTTTCGAGCCGTTGAAGACCTACTGCATCTGAGCGCCCGATGACCCATCTCGAAGCCGAGCCGCCGGATTGCGATCCGGCGGTGACGGAGCTGTACGACCGCGTCTTCGGCCAAGGCTGGCGGCACAAGCCGTGCCATGCCTTGCGCCGCGGCCGCGCGCCGTTGCGCGGCGTCAGCCTGATCGCGCGCACGCGCCAACGCTTGCTCGGCGCGGTGCGCTTCTGGCCGACGCTGATCGGGCGCACGCACGCGCTGATGCTCGGGCCCTTGGCCGTCGATCCCGACGCGCGCGCGCGCGGGCTCGGCGCCGAGCTGGTCCGCGAAGGCCTGGCGCAGGCCCGCAAGCAGGGCCATCGCGCGGTCTGGCTGGTGGGCGACGCGCCCTACTATGCGCGCTTGGGTTTCGAGCGTTCGCGCATGGACAAAGTCGCGTTCGCCGGACCGGTCGATCGCGCGCGACTCTTGGGCGTGGAACTCTTCCCCGGTGCACTGGCCGGGGCGGAGGGTTCCTTGGTCGCGGCGGCATAGGCCTCGAACACCTTGTAGCCATCGCGTTCCCCGAGACGCTCGACGCGGCCGAACACCGCGTCGAGCGTTTTCTCGTACGGCAAATGCACGTTCGCCACCGCGTAGAAGCGCCCGCCCGGCGCCAAGGCGGCTTTCGCCACGCGGGCGAATTTCTCCGCCAGCGCGCGGTTCTCGCCGCGCGGATCGTGGAAGGGCAGGTTCGAGACGATCGCGTCGTAGGGCCCGCCGGTCAGCCCCGCCGTCACGTCGTGCCAGATCGCGTTGGCCGCCGGCGCGTTCGCGCGCAGGCAATCGAGCGCGCGCGCATCGGCTTCGTAGGCGTCGATCGAGCCGCCGAGCCGTCGCGCCAGCGCGCCCCAGCCCGCGCCGAGATCGGCGACTTTCCCCGATAGTTTCGGCATCAAGTCGAGCAGCAGCGCGCTGCCCGGATCGAGGCGGTCCCAGGCGAAAAGTCCCGGCGCGCTCGAGGCACCGATCGCGCTCACGTGACGCGGCGCGTCGAGCGCGATCCATTTCGACAGGTCGAGTCCGGCCGGCCGTGCGGCGACGACCAGGCGGCATTTGCGCTTCGAGCTCGCCGTGCCCGCGACGCCCATCGCAGCGAGATCGCCAGCCAGGCGCCCCCCGCCCATCGCGTTCGGCCCGCAGATCGCGATCTTCCCGCCCGGGCGCAGCGCGGCGAGCGCGCGCGCCAGATCGCCCAAATGGCGCTCGCGCTGGCGCTGCAGGCGCACGAAGGCCGCGTCGTAAGGACCTTCGGGTGCCGAGACGACGCGCAAGCCTTGTTTGACGAGCGCGTCGGCGCCCGGTTTCCAGGGCTGCACGCAATCGATCCGGCCGCGCCAGGCCGCCAACGCGGGATGCATGGCGGCATCGACGAACAGCGCGCGCGCCCCTTCGGCCGCGGGGATAGCGGCGAGCAGCACGTCCAGATCGGCGGTCTCATCGGTCATTGTTTCGCGTCCGCTTTCGTCCCACATTACCCCCCATGTCCGCGATCCAACAATTCGGCATCGACGTGATGCCGGTCGAAGACCGATTGGTCCTCAAACTCAACGCCGCCGGCCAGCCGACGCTGCGCTTTTGGGTCACGCGGCGTTTCCTGGCGCTGTTCTGGAAGGCGCTGACCGGCGAGATGCGCAAATCCGTGGCCGACGCCAAGAGCCCCGCCGCGCGCGACTTCCTGCTCGACATGGCCGAAACCCGGCTGATGGCCAAGGCCGATTTCGCCACGGCCTTCCAGGAACGCGCCACGGCGCCGGTTCCCAAGGCCCCGGCGCCCGCCGCGCCGGCGCCCGCCGCGCCGCCGCAAGCGGCCGCGCCGCCGGCCGATCCGCCGCGCTTGCTGTGGGGCTTCAACATCCATCGCAAGCCCGAAGGCCAGACCGCGATCGTGCTGATCGCCAGCGACAACGCGCGCATCGATCTGACGCTCGCCGACGACGGCGTCTTCGGCCTCATGCGGATTTTCCGCGAGGCGGCCGAAAAGGCCGAGTGGGAATTGCCGCTGGCGTGGGGCGCCGGTCTGCCCGGGGCCGAAGCCGCCCGGCTCCCGTCCAAGGACCCGGACGCCAAACGCCGGCTCAACTGATTTTTCCGCGCCGTCTTGACGAACGTTCGATATCGAACTAAATAGTTCGATATCGAACTTATGGAGCGGAACCATGCGGCGCAGGGAATTGTTCTTGTATTCGGCGGGCGGGGTGCTGGCGGCGGCGGGGGCCGCCGCGTGGTGGGCGACGACGCGCGAACCCACGCGCGCAT
>JAMNXK010000521.1 GCA_023653245.1 Tagaea sp. | reverse complement strand
GCGCAGAACACGTAGCGCTCGGCGCGCAGCTCGATGCGCTCGCCTTCCGCGTCTTCGAGATCGGCGCGCGCGATCCGCCCGCCCGAGACGTCGAAGGCGAGGGGCTTCGTGTTCCACCAAGTCGCGACGCCGGCGGCGCGCGCGCGATCGAGCAAAGCGAGCGCCGCGAGATAGGGCGTGACGGCGGCTTCGTCCGGCACGTCGAGCGCGCCGTGCAAGGCGGGCGACAATTCGGGCTCGATCTCCAGCATGCCGATGCGCCCGACGAGATGGGCGCCGATCCCCTGGCCGCGCAGGAAGGCGCCGTGCGCTTCCATCTTGGCGATTTCGTCTTCGTGCTCGATCAGCATCAGCCCGCCGGCGATGTGATACTCGCAGTGCGCGGCGCCGAGCTCGGCGGCCCAATCGCGCCACAGCTTTTGGCTCGCGATCGCCAGGCGCATCGCCGGGCCGGGCGTCTTGGTGCATACCGACACGAAGCCGTCGCACGCGCCCGACGTGCCCGACACCGGCAGCGCGCGGTCGATCAGCGCCACGCGCTTGCCCGCTTTGGCCAGTTCGTAGGCGCAACCGGCCCCCATGATTCCGGCGCCGAAAATCGCGATGTCGGTGTCCAGGCGGCGCATGCGTCGTAGCCCTTGGCGGTGACTCGGAATCCGTGACAGGTTCGCGATCCCATGTCCACGCGCTTCCGCCGTTCGAACGACGCCGCCGGGATCGACATTTCGGTCGATGGACGTTCGATTCCCGCGCGGCGCGGGGAGAGCGTGGCGGCCGCGATGCTGGCCGCGGGCATCGACGCGTTCGGCGCCGACCCGGCGGGCAACCCGCGCGGTCCGGCGTGCATGATGGGCTCGTGTTTCCAATGCGCTTGCGCGATCGACGGCGCGCCCGACGCGCGCGCGTGCCGCGTTCCGGCCGAGGCGGGCATGAGTGTGGCGACGGCCGCCGGCGTGCGCGCGCCGCCGCGCGATCCGCACCCGACGCGCGACGACGCGACCGATGTCGCCGTGGTGGGGGCGGGGCCCGCGGGCGGGGCTTGCGCGCTGGCGCTCGCCGCCGAAGGCTTGCGCGTGACACTGCTCGACGACAATGCCGAGGCGGGCGGGCAGATCTGGCGCAAGCGTTTCGACGCCGATATCGGCGGCGGGGCGTGGCTGCGCGGACGGCTTGACGCCGCCCAGCATGCCATCGACCATCGCAAAGGCGTCGATGTGCTCGGCCATCGGCCCGGGCCCGCGCTTTGGCTCGCCGATCGCGACGGGCGCGGCGCGATCTTGCGCGCCAAGACGCTGGTGATCGCGACCGGCGCGCTCGAAATTCCCAACGTCGTGCCGGGCTGGACGCTGCCTGGCGTGCTGCATCCGGGCGCGTTGCAGGTTCTCGCCAAGGCCGACGGGCTGGTGCCGTCGGGTGCCGTGCTGCTCGCCGGCGCCGGGCCGCTGCTCTATGTCGTCGCCGACGATCTGCGCGCGCGCGGTGTGGCGATCGACGCGATCGTCGATGCCGCGCCGCTCCCGGGCTGGCGCGTGGTCGCCGCGTTCATGAACGCGCCGGGCCTGCTGCGCCAGGCGATCGGCTTCGAGTGGCGCTTGCGGCGCGCGGGCGTGCCGATCTTGCGCGGACATGTTCTCGAACGCATCGACGCGGCGGGCGGCGCGTTGCGCGCCACGATCCGGAATCTCGCCGGCGGGCGCACGCATACGCGCGACGCGACGGTCGTGGGAACCAGCCTCGGTTTGCGGCCGAATGTCGAGCTCGCGGGGCAGGCGGGGTGCGAACTCGCGCACGATCCGGCCCTCGGCGGCTGGCATGCGGTCGTCGACGGCGCGGGCGAGACGAGCGTGCCCGACATCTACGCGATCGGCGAAACACGGGGGATCGGCGGCATCGAAGCCGCGTTGTGCGACGGCGTGATCGCGGCGGCGGCCATCGTCGCGCGCGCGGGCAAGACGCCGAGCGCGGAGCTCGCTCGCGCCGTTTCGGCCGCGCGTCTCAGGCGCGCGCGTTTCGTGAACGCGGCGCGCGCGCTGGCCGAATGGTCGAAGCCGCCGGCGCCGGCGGTATCCGACGAAACGATCCTATGCCGGTGCGAAGCGGTCGCGCACGGCGCGCTCGCGCGCGCGGCGGAACTGGATCTCGCCGGACCGCGCGAGGCGAAACTCGCCAGCCGCGCGGGCATGGGATTCTGCCAAGGCCGGACGTGCCATCCGGCGCTGGCGCGGGCGATCGGCTCGGCGGCGGCGCCGTCCTTCCGCTTTCCGTTGCGGCCGGTGCGCGCCGACGCCTTTACGCCGAAAGACTAGGCCGCGCGGCGCGCGGGCTGGTAGGCGTCGTCGTTGGCCGCGTAGGCGTCTTCGACGAATTGGCCGTCGCGGCGGTTCGCGTCTTCCTGCGAGACGAAGAACAGCGTCGCGGCGAAAGCGACGAACGCGGCGATGGCGAGGCTCAAGAACGCGAGTTCGGCGGTGTCCATGGCATGTCTCCCTGACGCCCATGATCGGGCACGGGCCGAACATGCGACATACGGACCATGCGGCACATTGATGCAGGTCAATCGTCCGCGGGATTTTTCAGACCGGCTTGCCGTCCTTCACCACCACCGCCCCGTCGAGGGCGACCGTGCAGCCGCGCATCGGCAGATCGAAATGCCCGAGCGTGTGCCGGCCGGCGGTTTCGTTGGCGCCCGTCGAGTAGAGGAAATTGCCGGCGAAGGCGCGCAGCTCCGTGCCGTTGAAATCGGCCTTGTCGTACATGGCGAGCGCTTCCCAGCGCGCGGCCGGGTTCAACCCCCAGCCGACATGGCTGACCGCGTAGGCCGCGCGATCGTTCCAGGCGGCGAAATACGCGCGCGTCAATTCGGCGTCGAGACCGGCGCCGTCGATGCGCACGACATGATCGTCCGCGATCTCCATCGTCACCGCGGTTTCGAGGTAGCGCTTGAAGGTGAGATTGACGTCGCCCGGTGCCAGCACCAAGCGCCCGGCGACCGCATGCGCGGCCGGAAAAGCGAGGCACAGCCCGCCCGGCCAGTGCGCGACCGTGCCGGGCTTGACGGTGTAGCCCCACACGCCGCCTGCGCGCGCGCCGGTC
>JAMNXK010000520.1 GCA_023653245.1 Tagaea sp. | reverse complement strand
GGGTCCCTTCGCGGTCTTGCCGCTCAACGACGCGCCCGACGGCACGCATCGCGCCTCGATCGTGTGGACCGAGCGCGCCGAGCTCGCCAAGCTTTTCGCCGGCTTGCCCGAGGACGAGTTCTGCGCGGAAGTCCACGAGCGCTTCGGCTGGGGCTTGGGGGAGATCAAGCTCGCGGGGCCGCGCTGGGTCTATCCGCTGGTTTTCGTGCAGGCCAAGAAGTTCCACGTGGGCCGCGTGGCCCTGGCCGGGGACGCGGCGCACGGCATCCATCCCATCGCCGGACAGGGGCTCAATCTGGGCCTTCGCGACGTCGCCGCTTTGGCCGAAGTGCTGGTCGAGGCCAAGCGTCTGGGCCTCGATCTCGGCTCGGCGGAGCGCTTGGACGCCTATGCGCGCTGGCGCGGGCTCGACACGGTCAGCATGTCGGCGGTGACCGACGGGCTGTTGCGCCTGTTCTCGAACGACATCGCGCCGTTGAAGCTCGCGCGCGATCTGGGCCTGGCGGCCGTGCAGGCGCTGCCGCCCTTGAAGCGCGCCTTCATGCGCCACGCGATGGGCACGATGGGAGCGCTGCCGCGCCTGATGCGCGGCCAGAAGCTGTAATCAGTGCTTCGGCAGGCGTTTCATATCGGGATCGGGCGCGTCCGATTCCCGGGGCGGCGTCACGTCTTTCATCTCGCGCGGGCCCCACTCGCCGGTTTGCACGCGCGCGCTTTCCATGCGGATAAGCGTGGCGTGCTTGGCGGCTTTGCGCATCACGAAACCGGCCGCGGCGATGAATACCGTGCCCGCGATCCACACCCAAGCGAGCAGGATCGTGCCGAAGGCTTCGAGGAAATTCAGGATCCCGCCGAGCGCGCCCGCATCGCCGCCTTGCGCTGCACCCGCCGCCCAGCGCAGGACATCGCCGCCGAGCGCGATGACGCCCCACAGCCCGAGGCAGAGCAGCGTCCAGACCAGAAATCCGACCCAGGCGAACCCGGAAACCATGCGCGTGAGCATGACGCGAATATAGGGAGGCGCGGCCCCCCGGAAAAGGGTCGGGCGATATCGCCGCGCCTTCGGCGCCGCGCGCCGTCTACGGCCGCAGGAATCCCACGATGTCGTAGACCTCGCGCAGATGGCGGCCGGCCATGGCACCCGCCCGTTCGGCGCCGCGGCGCAGGACCGAATCGATGGCGCCGGGATCGGCCATCAATCGGTTCATCTCGGCCGTGATCGGCGAGAGTGTTGCCACCGCCAGCTCCGAGAGCTTGCCCTTGAACTCGGAGAATTGCTTGCCGGCGAATTCGCGGACGACATCGTCGAGCTTCGTGTCGGACAAAGCCGCGTAGATGCCCAACAGATTGTCGGCCTCGGGCCGGGTCTTCAACCCCTCGACCGAATCGGGCAGGTTTTCCGGATCGGTCTTGGCGCGCTTGATCTTCTGGGCGATCAGGTCGGGCGTGTCGGTCAGGTTGATGCGGCTGTTGTCGGATTCCTCCGACTTGCTCATTTTCTTCGTGCCGTCGCGCAACGACATCACCCGCGTGGCCGCGCCGAAAATCTGCGGCTCGGGCTGCGGAAAGAAATTCACGTTGTAGCGCGCGTTGAAGGCGCCGGCGATGTCGCGGGCGAGTTCCAGATGCTGCTTCTGATCCTCGCCCACCGGCACGTGCGTCGCCTTGTAGGCCAGGATGTCGGCGGCCATCAGCACCGGATAGGCGTAGAGCCCGAGCCCGGCATTGTCGCGGTTCTTGCCGGCTTTGTCCTTGAACTGGGTCATGCGGTTGAGCCAGCCCAGCGGCGTGAAACAGCCGAGCGTCCAGGCGAGCTCGGCATGCGCCGGCACGGTCGACTGGTTGAAGATCGTGCAGGCTTCGGGATCGATGCCGCAGGCGATATAGGCGGCCGTGACTTCGCGCGTCGCCTTGCGCAATTCGGCCGGGTCCTGGGGCATCGTGATCGCGTGCAGATCGACGATGCAGAAGATGCACTCGTAATCCTTCTGCAGCTTCACCCAATTGCGGATGGCGCCGAGATAATTGCCGAGATGCAGGTTGCCGGTGGGCTGGATGCCCGAAAAGATGCGGTTCATGACGGGCGGGGTTATCGCGTCTGGCGCGCGCCCGGTCAACCGCGCGAAAGCCCGCGCAAATCCGCGCGCCGGGCCGCCCCGAAGATCCAGGCCGCCAGGGCATAACTCGCCAGGCCCAAGGCGATCAGCGCGGCCAGGGCGGGATAGCGCCAAGTCCCGGCCCCCAAATAGGGTTCCAAGACCCAGCGGGCGAAGACCAAGACCCCCGCCATGGCCAGCGTGGCACCCAGCTGGCGCGGCAGGCGCGCCTTCAAACGGGCATCCGGCACGAGGAACCCGTCGCGCAGCAGCAGCCTCGCCAGCAGGCTCGCGTTCAAGATCGCGGCCAAGGCGGTCGCCAGCGCGAGGCCGACATGCCCGACGAACCCCATCAGCGACGCGCCGCATGCGGTGTTGAAGATCACGGCGAAGATGGCGATCTTGACCGGCGCGCGCGTGTCGCTGCGGGCGTAGAAATTGGGCGTGAGGATCTTGACGGCCACATAGGCCGGCAGGCCGACCGTATAGGCGATCAGCGCCCCGGCGGTCGCCGCGACGTCGCCGGCCGCGAACGCGCCGCGCCGGAACAGCGCGTCGACGATGGGCTCGGCCAGCACGATCAGCGCCGCCGTGGCGGGCAGGACGAGCAGGCTCGCGGCTTCGAGCGCGCGGTTGAGCGTGGCGCGCGCCGCGTCGTGATCGCCCAGGCGGATCTGCTTGGATTGCAGCGGCAGCAGCGCCGTGCCCAGCGCGATCCCGATCACGGCGAGCGGCAGCTCGTAGACCCGATCGGCATAGTAAAGCCACGAGATGGAGCCCGAGACCAGCAGCGAGGCCAGCATCACGTCGATCACGAGGTTGATCTGCGCCGCGCCCGAGCCCAAGGCGACCGGGCCCATGCGCTTGAGCAATTCCCTGGTCTCGGGCGAGAGGCGCGGGCATCGCAAGCGCAACGCCAGATCCTCGCGCGCGCAAGCCCAGGCGAGGAACAGGAACTGCGCCACGCCGGCGATCGCCACACCCCACGCCAAAGCGTG
>JAMNXK010000519.1 GCA_023653245.1 Tagaea sp. | reverse complement strand
GCGCTCGGCCTTTACGGGCTGTTCGGCTATCACGCGAGCTATTTCGCCGCGTTGGCGCTGGCCCCGCCGGTCGAGGCCAATCTCTTGAACTATCTCTGGCCGCTCTTGATCGTTCTGTTCGCCGGTCTACTGCCGGGCGAGCGCTTGCGCTGGTTCCATCTCGCCGGCGCGGGGTTGGGCCTCGCGGGTTGCGTGCTGGTCGTGGGATCGGGCGCGGGGGCGGGCGGGTTCGAGCCGTCGCAGCTGCTCGGCTACGGATTCGCACTGGCGGCGGCGGTGATCTGGTCGAGCTACTCCGTGCTCTCGCGCCGCTTCGGCGACGTGCCGACCGACGCGGTGACCGCGTTTTGCGCCGGGACTTCGGTGCTGGCGGCGATCAGCCATGTGCTGTTCGAAGCGCCCTTCGCCGGCGACACGGCGCAATGGCTCGCGCTGCTAGCCATGGGACTCGGGCCCGTCGGTCTCGCCTTCTATCTGTGGGACATCGGCATGAAGAAGGGCGACATCAAGGCGCTGGGGGCCGCGTCCTATCTCACGCCGATTCTGTCGACGGGATTGCTGATCGTGGCGGGGCGCGGGCAGGCCACGCTCGCCTTGCTGGCGGCTTGCGCGCTGGTCGTCGGCGGCGCGCTGCTCGCCTCGAAAGACGTGCTGTTCGCGAAACGCTAAGGCGCCCAGCCCTTCGGCGCCAATTCGAAACCGGCGAATTCGAAGGCGGGGCCGACGGTGCAGCCCACCAGCGTCCAGTCGCCGAGGCTGCGCGCGGCCTGCCACCACCCCTCCGGCACCACCGCTTGCGGACGCTGACCGGCGGCGAGATCGGTGCCGAGCGTCACGGTCTGGATGGCGCTCCCTGGCGCGCGCGCCATCTCCAACGTCAACGGCGCGCCCGCGTACCAGTGCCAGATCTCGGCGGCGTCCACGCGATGCCAGTGCGAGCGCTCGCCCGCGCGCAGCAGATAGTAGATCGCCGTCATCGCCCCGCGCTTGCCATCGGCGGGCGCGTGGCGGAACGTCTCGCGATAGGCCCCGCCCTCGGGATGCGGGACCAAGCCGAGGGCGGCGGCGATCTCCTCGGCGGTCACGCCGCTTTGGGCAGCGTCGCTTTGAACGACGGGCGCTCGCCGATCATGGCGTACCACGCGGCGAGCTTCGGCCGGTTGGCCAGGCAATCGCCGAACACGGCGCGGAAATTCATCCAGCCGATGGCGCAGGCCACGGCGATCTGCCCGATATTGAGCGGGCCGGTCAGCATCTCGGGATGGGCTTCGAGCAGATCGAGGCCTTGATCGACTTTCTTGGTCTGACCGGCGATCCATTCCTTCCAGCGCAAGGCTTCGGGGCGCAAAGCGGTTTCGTAGCGCACCAGGATGCCGGCGTCGGTGATGCCGTCGCCCAAAGCTTCCAGGCGCAAAGCCGCCCAGCGTTCGCCGCCCGAAACCGGGATCAGCTTCGGTCCCGGATTGAGCACGTCCAGATACGCGCAGATCACGCGGCTGTCGTAGAGCGTCTCGCCGCCCTCGGCGATCAGCGTGGGGATCTGCATCAGCGGATTGTCCTTGCCCAGTTCGAGATTGGGCTGGTCGGGACGCACGGCGGTGGGGATGCGCTCGATCTTCGAATCGAGCCCCGCCTCCATGGCCAAGATCACGACTTTGCGCGCATAGGGGCTGGCGGGGCTGTAGGCGAGCTTCATCATCGGCGTCTCCCGGTTGGATGGCCCGAGTCTAGCGGGGTTGGCCCTTGCGGACCAGCCGCCCGCGCAAACCGGCGTAGAATCCGGCGCCCGCGTCGCGCACGCGATGCCAGGCGCGCAAGACCGGCAGGCGCTCGTCGGGCGCTTCGAGTTCGAGCCCGACCTTGGTGGCGACGCCCTTTTGGATCTCGTTGATCACGAGTTCGACCGGCCCGAGCTTGACGCGATCGCCCGGGATCGCGTCGGGGCCCAGGCGCATCGACAGGAACTCGGCCAAGGTCTTGTCGGCGTCGAGCGGTTCGAAGGGCACGCCATAGGTCGCGCACAACACGCCCATCTTGACCGAGCCCGCGAAGGCGAATTCGCCGCCGTCGTCGACGTTCTTCTTGCGCACGGGCCGCGCGGCGAACAGCCGGTCGAGGCGCATCGTGTGCTCGGGCGGAACCAGGGCGATGACCTGGTCGTCGACCGCCAGACGCCCGAGCTCGGCGCGGTTGAGCAGCGCGCCCTCGCGGATCACCGCGATGATCTTGGCGCGGCGCGGCAGCACCAGATCGCCGAACGGCTTGTCGAGCGCCGGGCTTTGTGCGGCCACGCGCCAGCTCGCCGCGTCGCGGTCGGCGACCATCGGCAGGTCGATCTCCAGCCGATCTGCCGCCTCGGCTTGCGGCGGCAGGCCCAGGCCCAGGAAGCGCGCGGCCGGGCTGACGGTCCAGCCCTGGATCACCAGCGACAACACCACCGCCACGAAGGCGACGTTGAAGTAGATCATCGCCTCGGGCACGCCGGCCAGAACCGGGATCGACGCCAGGAAGATCGGCACCGCGCCGCGCAAGCCGACCCAGGAGATGAAGGTCTTCTCGCGCCAGTCGAATTTGGCCGGGATCAGGCACAAGAACACGGCGAGCGGCCGGGCGATGGCGATGAGCGCCAGCGCGATCGCGATCTCCGCCCACCAATTGGCGAGCAGCTTGGTCGGCGTGACGAGCAGCCCCAGCAGCAAGAACATCACGATCTGGGCGAGCCAGGCGAGCCCGTCGTGGAAGCGCAAGATCGTCGCCTGCGCGCGGTGGCGCTTGTTGCCGAGCACCAGGCCGCACAGATAGACCGCCAGGAACCCCGAGCATTCCAGGCTCTGCGCCGCGGCGAACACCACCAGTGCGAAGGCCGCCGTGAGCACGGGATAGAGGCCGCCCGCCAATTCGGCGCGGTTGACCAGCCACCACAGCGCGTAGCCGCCCGCCACGCCGATCAAGGCGCCGCCGCCCATTTGCTGGGCGAAGAACAGCGGGAAGCTCCAATCGAGCAGCGGCCGGGGATGGAGCAGCATCTCCACGCACGCGACGGTCAGGAAAACGGCCATCGGATCGTTGAGGCCCGATTCGACTTCGAGCGTCGC
>JAMNXK010000518.1 GCA_023653245.1 Tagaea sp. | reverse complement strand
TCGGCGAGCAGGTCGGCGGGGTTGCGGATCGGCATTGCGAGGGCTAGAACACAGGTCGTTTTTCCCAGACTCCACAGAGACATATCGTATGTCGTTGGACCAAGCCACCGTCGCCCGGATCGCCGTCCTGGCGCGCATCAAACTTCCCGAAGCCGACCGGGCCAAAATGGCCCAGGAACTGTCGGGCATTCTCGACTGGGTCGAGATGCTGAAGGAGCTCGACACCTCGAAAGTCGAGGCGATGACCTCGACGGTGGAAATGGTCATGCCGCAGCGCGAAGACAAAGTCAGCGACGGCGGCTATCCGTCGAAGGTGCTGGCCAACGCGACCGAGCCCGTGCGCATCTCCCAGACCGAGGAAACCGCCGGCGGGTTCTTCACCGTGCCCAAGGTGGTCGAATAATGTCTGCACTCACCGATCTCACCATCGCCGCGCTGCGCGATGGTTTGCGCGCCAAGAACTTCTCGGCCGTCGAGCTCGCCGACGCGTACAACGCGGCGGTCGCCGCCAACCGGCATCTGAACGCGTTCATCGTCGAGACGCCGGAGCTCGCGCGCGAACAAGCCCAAGCGGCCGATGCGCGCCTGGCCAAGGGCGAGGGGCGGGACCTCGAAGGCGTGCCGCTCGGCATCAAGGATCTGTTCTGCACCAAGGGCGTGCAGACGACGGCGGGCTCGAATATCTTGAAGGGCTTCGTGCCGCCCTATGAATCGACGGTCACGAGCAATCTGTTCGCCGCCGGCGCCACGATGCTCGGCAAGCTCAATCTCGACGAATTCGCGATGGGCTCGGCCAACATCACCTCGGCCTACGGCAACGTGAAGAATCCGTGGACGCGCAAGGACGGCAAGGACCTCGTGCCGGGCGGCTCGTCGGGCGGTTCGGCCGCGTCGGTCGCCGCCCACATCGTGGCGGGTGCCACGGGTACGGACACCGGCGGCTCGATCCGCCAGCCGGCGAGCTTCACCGGCATCGTCGGGCTGAAGCCGACCTATGGGCGGTGCTCGCGCTGGGGCATCGTGGCCTTCGCCTCGTCGCTCGATCAGGCGGGGCCGATGGCGCGCGACGTGCGCGACGCCGCGATCCTGCTCAAGGCGATGGCCGGTCACGATCCGAAGGATTCGACCTCGGTGCCGCGCCCCGTCCCCGATTACGAGAAGGCGCTGACCGGCGACATACGCGGGCTTCGCTTCGGCATCCCGAAGGAATACCGCATCGACGGCATGCCGGCGGAGATCGAGAGGCTCTGGCAGCAGGGCATCGAGTGGCTGAAGGCCGCCGGCGCCGTGCCGGTCGAGATCTCCCTGCCGCACACGAAATACGCCCTGCCGACCTACTACATCATCGCGCCCGCCGAGGCGTCGTCGAACCTCGCGCGCTACGACGGCGTGCGCTACGGCTTGCGCGTGCCGGGCAATTCCCTCGATGAAATGTACGAGAACACCCGCGCGCAAGGCTTCGGCGCGGAAGTGCGCCGGCGCATTTTGATCGGCACCTATGTGCTCTCGGCGGGCTACTACGACGCCTATTACCTGAAGGCGCAGAAGGTCCGCACGCTGATCTTCAACGACTTCCAAGAAGCGTGGAAGTCGTGCGACGTGGTGCTCACGCCCACGGCGCCCTCGGCCGCCTTCGCGATCGGCGACAAGCAGGACGATCCCATCGCCATGTATCTGAACGACGTGTTCACCGTGCCGGTGAATCTCGCGGGCCTGCCGGGCATTTCGGTGCCGGCCGGTCTGTCGGCCGACGGGCTGCCGCTCGGGCTGCAGCTGATCGCCAAACCCTTCGACGAAGAAACGCTGCTGCGCGCCGGCGGCGTGATGGAGACGGCCGCGAACTTCACCGCGCGGCCGGGAGCGTGACGCCATGATCCTGGAAGGCAAAACCGGCAAGTGGGAGATCGTGATCGGGCTGGAGGTCCATGCCCAGGTCGTCTCCAACGCCAAGCTCTTTTCCGGCTCCAGCGCCGCCTTCGGCGCCGATCCGAACACGCAAGTCAGCTTCGTCGACGCGGCGTTTCCCGGCATGCTGCCGGTGATCAACGGTTTTTGCGTCGAGCAGGCGATCAAGACGGGCCTCGGGATCGAGGCGACGGTCAACGAAGTCTCGATCTTCGACCGCAAGAACTATTTCTACGCCGATCTGCCGCAGGGCTATCAGATCAGCCAGTACACGCGGCCGATCGTGTCGGGCGGCAAGATCGTGCTCGATCTGCCCGGCGGCAAGTCCAAGACGATCGGCGTGACGCGCCTGCACATGGAGCAGGACGCCGGCAAGTCGATCCACGATCAGCATCCGGCCAAGAGCTATATCGATCTGAATCGCTCGGGCGTGTGCCTGATGGAGATCGTCTCCGAGCCCGAATTGCGCTCGCCCGAGGAGGCCGGCGCCTATCTCAAAAAGATGCGCGCTATCCTGCGCTATCTGGGCACCTGCGACGGCAACATGGAGGAAGGCTCCATGCGCTGCGACGCCAACGTGTCGGTGCGCAAGGTCGGCGCCGCGGAATTCGGCACGCGCTGCGAGATCAAGAACGTGAACTCCATTCGATACGTCATGCAGGCGATCGAGTACGAGGCCGGCCGCCAGGTCGAATTGATCGAGGACGGCGGCAAGGTCGATCAGGAAACGCGGCTGTGGGACGTGGCCAAGGGCATCACGCGCCCGATGCGATCGAAGGAGCACGCGCACGATTACCGCTATTTCCCCGATCCCGATCTGCTGCCTTTGGTGCTCGATCCCAAGGAAATCGCGCGCATCAAGGCCGGGATGCCCGAACTGCCCGACGCCAAGAAGGCCAGGTTCGTCGACCAGTACAAGCTTTCGCCCTACGACGCCTCGGTGCTGGTCGCCGAGCAGGAGCAGGCCGCGTTCTTCGAGGAAGTGGCCAAAGGCCGCAAGGACCCGAAGCTCGCCGCCAATTGGGTGATCGTCGAACTCTTCGGCGCGCTCAACAAGCAGGGCAAGGACGTGACCAACTCGCCCGTCTCGGCCAAGAACCTCGCCGGGCTGCTGGACCTCATGGAGAACGACACGATCTCGGGGCGCATCGCCAAGGACGTGTTCGCGATCATGGTCGAAACCGGCAAGGA
>JAMNXK010000517.1 GCA_023653245.1 Tagaea sp. | reverse complement strand
GGGTCGGCCAGCGACGCCCAGCGCGCCAGCGCCTGACCGTGGCGGACCTCCTCGATCGCCCAGGAATCGATCGCGGGCCGGATCGCATCGTCGCCGGAAAAAATGTTGTTGAGATAGACCGCGTATTCCGAGCCGTTGTGCTCGACCAACGCGGCGGCCTTGGCGACCGCCAGCAGATCGGGATCGACCGAATCGGCGCGAAAGCTTGTCCAATCGATATCGTCGAGCGTCCAACCCGTCATCCGCACCCGGCCTTTCGAACGGCCTATATGGGTGGATGGGCGAGACCGGTCAACTGCCTGAAAATGCTGGAAAGCGCCGTAAAACTAACGGTCATTTTGGACCACACAGGGCGTCGATCAGAGCCGCACGGACACTGCCCTTGCCGGCCCGATCGAAGCCCCAGAACATCGGGTTCGAGTTGATCTCCAAGAACTTGAGCGCGCCCGTCCGCGGGTCCGCCTTGAAATCGGCGGCCCCCCAATCCATGCCGAGCCGCGCCATCAGCCGATCGAGGCCGCGCGCCAACGCGGGCGGCGTGGTGCGCGGCACCAGCCGTGGCTTGGGATCCACACGATAGTCGAGGTCAGGGCTGATCACCTCGAACGCCACATGACGGCCGTCGATGCAGAACACACGCAATTCCGGCGGAACAAGTCGTTCCTGGACGATCGCGGGGCCCGAGAATCCGAAATCGGCGCCGCGCGCGCCGGCAAGGGTCTCCTCGAGCGTGCGCGTGTGATCGCCGCCGCCGATCGGCTTGACGATCCACGCCCCTTTGCGCGCGCGCGCGAGCCCGGCGAGATCGTTGGTCACGCGCGTGCGCGGCACGGACAGTCCGCAATCCCGGGCGAGCGCGAGAACATGCGGCTTGGCCGTGTGCCAACGCAAACTCGCGCGGTTGAGCACGCGGATGTCGGACCGGACGAGCAGCCAAGCCGCGATCGCCTCGTACCAAGCGTTCGCACGATAGCTCGCCAGGGCCCGTTTGGACGCCATCGGACCGAACACGTCCGCGCGCAAGAACGCCGCGCGCGGCTCGATCGCTTTGCCATCGACCCGGAATTCCCGGCGCGCGGGATCCCAGTCGCAAGCCGGCGCCTCGCCGTCGCCGAAGAGCAGCGCATGCACGCTCAGCCCGCGCGCGCGCACGGCTTCGACCAACGCGACCAAATTGGCGTCCGCCGTGCCGCCCGCGACCAGAAGATCGGCGGATTTTCGTTTCATTCCAGACCGAACGGCCCGCCGCGCGGCGCGCGCGGCTTCACGGGCTCAGCGCTTGCGCTTGGCGCCGAGGCGAAAGGTCGCGGGGCCGGGCGCTCCCGCGCCCGGCATCGGGAAGACGGGCATCAAACCGGCCTCCTCGCCCCACATCAGAGTCGTGATCGGGGGATACTCTTCGCCCATCGCCAACGTGGTGACCGGCGGGTATTCCTCGCCGATCGCCAGTGTGGTGACGGGCGGATTCTCCTCGCCCAGTTCGAGACTGGTGAGGTTAGGCTTGCGCTTGGCCGCCATGGCAGACCTCCGCCGCTCGATCAACCGACCTTCGGCTTGCGCGGCCGAGGCGGACGCGGGCCGGGCGATGGCGGCAAGCCGCCGCCTTCTTCGCCCATGGCATGTGTGGTCGGCGGCAACCCGCCGCCCTCCTCGCCCAACAGGTGATGGGTGGTCGGGGGCAACCCGCCGCCTTCTTCACCGAACAGATGATGCGTGGTCGGCGGCCACCCACCGCCTTCTTCGCCGAACAGATGATGCGTGGTCGGCGGCCACCCGCCGCCTTCTTCGCCGAGCATGAGGGTCGTCGGATGCGGCACCTCCTCGCCCATGGCATGTGTGGTCGGCGGCCAGCCCTCTTCGCCGAGCATAAGGGTCGTCGGATGCGGCACTTCCTCGCCCATGGCATGCGTGGTCGCTGGAGGCCCTTCCTCGCCGGGCAGGAAAGTCGTGGTGCCCGGGCTCTCCTCGCCGATCGCGGGCGTCGTCGGCGGGGGCGCTTCTTCCCCGATGCGCTTGGTGGTGAAAGGCTTTTTCTTCGCGGCCATGATCGTGCCCTTCCTCTCCGAGGCGCCGCGGACCGCGGCGGGATATTTATTGAGTCGAGTATAGACTCATTTATTCCCGTTAATCAATAGGCCACGCGCGGCCGCATTGCCAAACCCCGCGCCGCCGGGGCACAAGGCGGGATCGGCGCGTCGGGCGCCGCCGGAGGAATGCGCATGAAATACGTCTCGCTGGGCCGGTCGGGCTTGATGGTCTCGCGCGTTTGCTTGGGCGGGAATTCCTGGGGTGCGGCGGGACGGCGCGCTTGGGCGGCGTTCGGCCCCGAGGAAAGCGCGCCGTTCTTCAAACGCGCGCTCGATCTCGGGATCAACTTCTTCGACACCGCCGACGCCTACAATCTGGGCGCATCCGAGACGATCATGGGCGAGAAACTCGTGGGCGCGGTGCCGCGCGACGAGCTCGTGATCTCGACCAAGGTCGGCCTCAAGATGGGCCCCGCGCCCAACGCCATCGGTCTCGGGCGCAAGCACATGGTCGCGTCGCTCGACGCGCAATTGAAGCGCCTGCGCACCGACCATATCGACGTCTATCAGGTCCACCGGCTCGACGGCGTCACGCCGCTCGAAGACGTGATGGTCACGCTCGACGGCTTCGTGCGCGCGGGCAAGGTGCGGCATATCGGCGGCTCGACCATGCCGGCCTACAAATTCGCCCAGATGATCGCCATCGCCGAGCGGCGCGGGCTGGCCCGGCCGGTGGCCATGCAGAATCTCCACAACGCGATCCAGCGCGAGGAAGAGCGCGAGATGAACGCGCTGTGCGCCGAGGAAGGCGTGGGGCTGATCCCCTATTCGCCGCTCGCGCGCGGCTTCCTGGCCGGCAACCGGACCAAAGGCGGCGGCGGGGCGACCGAACGCGCGAAGAACGACGCCAACGCCAAGCCCGAGACCTATCGCGATTGCGATTGGGAAATCCTCGACGCGATCCGGGACATCGCCGCCGCGCGCGGCGCCAAGCCCACGCAAGTGGCGCTGCTTTGGCTGTGGTCCAAGCCCGCGATGGCGGCACCCATCATCGGGGCGACGAAGCTCGAGCAGCTCG
>JAMNXK010000516.1 GCA_023653245.1 Tagaea sp. | reverse complement strand
TTGATCAGCACCACCGAAACGATCGAAGGCCGCCGCATCGCGGCCTATCTGGGCATCGTCGCCTCGGACGTCGTCATGGGATCGAACGCGATCCGCGACTTCTTCGCCTCGGTCCGCGACTGGGTCGGCGGACGCGCGGGCAGCTACGAAAAGGTGCTCGCCGACGCGCGCCGCGAAGCGCTCGACGAACTCGCCGAGCGCGCCGCCAAGATGGGGGCCGATGCCGTGGTCGGCGTCGATATCGAATATCAGAGTGTGGGCGGCACCATGCTGATGGTCGCGGTCAACGGCACGGCGGTCAAACTCGGATGAGTCCGCGCTTGCGCAAAGGAGTCATGGCCATGGGCCTTTTCGCCGCCATCCTCGGGCTGTTCGGCTGCGGCCGGCCGTCCAGCCAAGTCGTGTTCGCCGCCGGCGGAAATCCCTGGCAGATCCTGCAAGGGGATTCGCCCAACGGACCGCTGCGCATCGCCGCCATGGGCGAGATGCTCGGCGAGGGGGCGGACGCGCTCGCCAAGCGCGCGGCCGAGACCTTGCGCCGCAATTTTTCCGATCCGTGGCTCAAATTCGAGGCGGATGCGGCGCGCCCGGCGGGCGAGTACCGGCTCGTCTATCTGTTCGAGGCGCGCGCGGTGCGCCATCCGGACTTCTGGGCGGTGTGTCAGGGCCGCGAACCGCGTTTCGAGCGCGATCCCAAAACCGCCAACATTTATGCGGTGTTGTGCGGTCCGAACGGGCCGATCGTCGCCACGCATGGCTGGATGGATCGGCCCGCGACGCTCGACGATTCGGCCTTCGCGCGGCTGCTGTCACAAATGGGTCGCCAAGCGATGCAAGGAACGACGTGAGGGTGGATAAGTCGGGCGCCCACGCTTAACCTTTTCTTATGGCGCGAGGCCCGATAACCGGGCCTGGCGGCAAGCGGAGACCGGCGAGTTTGACGACGCTCACGCAAGACGAGCTGGACCTGATCGACCGCCTGCCCGACGCGGTGCTGGCGCTCGACGCGAACCGCCTGGTGGTCGCGTGCAATCGCGCCGCGCGCAAGCTTCTCGCGGGCGACGCGATGGGGCTGGCGCTCGCCGCGATCGCGCCCAACGCGGAAGCCTTTTCCGAGATTTGGACGGCCGAGGCCGGCGGCGGCCATTTCGAGGCGCACGCCATCGGGCGCGACGGCCGCGCCTTTCCCGCGGCGTTCGCCGTCGGGCCCGCGTCGCCGGGCTTTCTGGTCACGTTGCGCGACCTGACCGACCAGACCGCGATCGAGCGCCAGCTCGTCGAGCGCACCTTGCGCGACACGCTGACCGGCTTGCCCGCGCGCGCGCTGTTCCTCGAACAGGTCGAGCAGGCGCTCGCCCGTCGGCGCTTGCGCGGCGGCGCGCACGAGATCGCCGTCGTGTGCCTGGACGTCGACCGCTTCAAGGTGGTCAACGACTCGCTCGGCTATCGCGCGGGCGACGAATTGCTCGCGGCCGTGGCCGGCCGGCTGGAGGACGCGCTCGGCACCGCGTGCGCGCTGGCGCGCCTGGGCGGGGACGAGTTCGGCTTCCTGGTCGAATGCCCGCGCAAGACCGACGCGGCGTTGGCCGTGGAGCGCGCCTTGGCCGCTTTCTCGCCCGGCTTCGCCCTGTCGGGCGCGCTGCCCGGCCGCCAGCTGACCGTGAGCGCGTCGGCGGGCCTCGCCTTCGCCGATTCCGAGACCGAGATGCGCGCGCAGAGTCTGGTCTCCAACGCCGACGTGGCGCTGAGCCGCGCCAAATCGTCGGGCGGCGGGCGCATCGAGATTTTCGAGCCCGGCCGCCACGGCGAGGCGCTCGGCCTGTTGGAGATGGAACTGCATTTGCGCGAAGCGCTCGACAAGGCCGAGTTCGACATCGTCTACCAGCCGATCGTCGATCTCGAGAGCGGGCGCATGCGCGGGGTGGAGGCGCTGCTGCGCTGGAACCGCGACGGACAGACGCCGGTGCCGCCCGCCGTGTTCATCCCGGTGGCCGAGCAATCGGGCCTCATCGTGCCGATCGGCCGCTTCGTGCTCGAACGCGCGTGCGCGCAGATGGCCGCTTGGCGGCGCACCCACGGCAACGCGGCGCCCGATTTCGTCTCGGTCAACCTGTCCGCCCGCCAGCTCGCGCGCGACGACGTGCCCGCCTTGGTGTGCCGCGCGCTGGCGCGCGCCGGGCTGGACGCGGCCCATCTGGAACTCGAGCTCACCGAATCGGTCGTGCTCGAGAACCCGGAAGCCGCGCGGCGTTTCCTCGACGAGGTGGTGAAGCTCGGCGCCTCGCTCGCCATCGACGATTTCGGCACCGGGCAGTCCTCGCTGTCGCTGCTGCCCTCGCTGCCTTTCGCCAAGCTCAAGATCGACCGCAGTTTCGTTTCCGACATGGACGTCGATCCCAACAGTTTCGAGATCGTGCGCGTGATCGTCGGCCTGGCCAAGGCGCTGGGCTTGCGCGCGGTCGCCGAAGGCGTCGAGCGCGCGAGCCAATCCAAGCTGCTGCGCGAGATGGGCTGTTTCTTCGGCCAGGGCTACCATTATCACCGCCCGCTGCCGGCGCGCGAGATCGACCGTCTGTGCGCCCAATTCCCGTCCGAGCCCGCCGCGCCGTCGGTCCCGCGCGCCGTGGTGGCGTAGCGCGCGCCGCTCTTTCTCCGTGGCCGCGCTTCGCGCGATATTTCTTTACGAGATGCCCCGCGTCTCGCTTCGCTCGCGCGAGCATGACGAAAGAACGAACCCCGTCGTCCTCGGGCGGGGCGAAGCCCCGACCCGGGGACCTCGGAAACGAACGTCGCGCCAAGGGCGCGGCCCTATTCTTTACGAGATCCAGGATGACGAAGGAGTGGTTGTGACGCTTCAGCGCCCTTCGCGGCGCCAGGCGATCAGCAACGCCGCCAAGCAGGCCAGGAACGTGAGCAAGCCTGGCATCAGCGGGGTTTGCGCCACGCCGGCGACGACGTAGTCGCCGTTCGCCCGGAAGCCGATCCAGCTGCGCTGGCCCGAGATCGCACCGCCCATCTCGCGCCCCGGGCGCACGCGGCGGATTTCCGGCACGCCGTCTTGCAGCCAGGCGATTTGCCCGTCGCTGGCGGCGGCGGCCGGGCGCAG
>JAMNXK010000515.1 GCA_023653245.1 Tagaea sp. | reverse complement strand
TGGGCGGCTCGGTCGCCAACAACGATCCGGCGGCCGATTATCCGGCGGGCTGCTTGGGCCTGGGTGCCACGATCAAGACCAACAAGCGCGAGATCGGGGCGGACGAGTTCTTCAAGGGCATGTTCGAAACCGCCCTCGGCGCGGGCGAGTTGATCGCCTCGATCTCGTTCCCCGTGCCCGAGAAGGCCGCCTATATGAAGTTCGACCAGCCCGCCTCGCGCTACGCGCTGGTCGGCGTGTTCGTCGCCAAGACCGCCGGCGGCGCGCGCGTCGCTGTCACGGGGGCGGGTTCGTCGGTGTTCCGCTGGAAGGAAGCCGAAGCCGCGCTTTCGAAGAACTGGTCGGCGTCGGCCCTCGACGGGCTGAAGGCGTCTTCCGCCGGGCTCAACTCGGACATGCACGGCTCGGCCGAGTATCGCGCGCATCTCATCGGCGTGATGGCCAAGCGCGCCGTCGCGGCGAGTTAGACGGGAAACCGTCAAGCGGTCCTCGATCGTCATCCCGGACGCGCGAAGCGCGATCCGGGATCTTTTTCAAGAAGAGGCGCTTTACGCGACGAAAGATCCCGGCTCTCGCTGACGCTCGGCCGGGATGACGATAGAGCGCGCCCCGGCCTTTTCGTTTGCGGCGGAAAGTGGTTCAATTCCGCCATGGCGAAGACTCGTAAATCCACCGCGCCCAAGCTCGACAAGCGGCTGACCATGCCCGAGTTCATGGCGGAGCTTGGTTTAGCCAAGCGGGCCGTACGTCGTGGCGAGTGGATACCTCACGACCAAGTTGTGCGTTGGAGCCTGTCCCTCGCGCGCGGCACGCCACTGCCAAGACCGCGACCGAAGAAGCGCGTTTTCACGCGAGCGCGCTTCCGCCCTTCGTTTTAGCCCGCCCCCTACTCCGCCGCGTGGGCCGTGCGGCGATCGGGCGCGCCCACGAACGCCGCGATATCGGCGAGCAGCGGCGAGCTTCCGCGCAAGCGCGACGAGAGGCCCAGCACCATGTCGATATGCGCGACGTCCGGGTAGAGGCGCGTGTCGACGCGCGCACCGGCTTGGCGCAGCGCCGCCGCCAGATGCTCGGCATGGGCGGGCGGCACCAGCGAATCCTTGGCGCCATGGATCAACAGCACCGGTGGCGCCTCGGCGCGCGCGAAGCTGGCGGGCTGGGCGTCGGGCTGGGTGGAAATCGGGCCGAAGGCCGCGTCGATGGTGCGTCCGCGCAGCGGCATCAAATGATACGGGCCCGAGAGCCCGATCACGCCCTTGATCGCACCCGCAGGTGCGCCAGCGCGCGCCAAAAACCGCGGATCGAGCCCGGCCATCGCCGCGTTATAGGCACCGGCCGAATGGCCCATGGCGAAGATACGCGAAGGATCGCCGCCGAAGCGCGCCGCGTTGGTGGCCGTCCACGCCACCGCCAAGGCCGCGTCGTCGACGAAATCGGGAAAGCGCGCCTCGGGCGTCAGGCGATAATCGGGGAGCACGACCACATAGCCCTCGCGCACCAGCGCCTCGGCCACGAAGCGATACTGCGTGCGCTCGCCCCGCCGCCACGAGCCGCCATACCAAAACACCACGACCGGGGCGTTGCGCGCGTCGTTCGGCGCGTAGACGTCCAGACGCTGGCGCGGATGCGCGCCGAACGCGACATCGGCCGCGCGCGTATAGCCGCCCGACGGGGTGATGGCGTCGAGCATGTCGAGCGCCGAACAACCCGCCAAAACAAGGCTTAGCAGCCCGATCCAAACGCCCTTTGCGAACCGCCCCATGGCCATGCCATCCTCGCCTTTCACCCTTTCGAATACGTCCGAACCCGCCCCTAGGATCACATGGCTTTGCCCCAAACGGTCGACGCGACGCTCGACCTGCTCGCGTCCCGCAACTACGTCGCCGATCGCAGCCTGGCCACCGCCTTGCTGCTGTCGCTTAAGCTCGGCCGCCCGCTGTTCCTGGAGGGTGAGCCGGGCACCGGCAAGACCGAGATCGCCAAGGTGCTCGCGGCCGCGCTGGGACGCAAGCTCATCCGGCTGCAATGCTACGAGGGGCTCGACGCCTCCGCCGCCGTCTACGAGTGGAACTATCCGCGCCAGATGATGGAGATCCGCCTGGCCGAGGCCGGCAATGCGGGCAAGATTTCGCTGGAGAGCGAGATTTTCTCCGAGCGTTTCCTGATCCGCCGGCCGTTGCTCGAAGCCCTCGCCCCCGATCCCGCGGGCCCGCCGGTGCTGCTGATCGACGAGCTCGACCGCGCCGACGAGCCGTTCGAGGCCTATCTGCTCGAAATCCTGTCCGATTGGCAGGTGACGATCCCCGAGCTGGGCACGATCAAGGCCCCCGCCCCGCCTTTGTGCGTCGTCACGTCCAACCGAACGCGGGAAATCCACGACGCGCTCAAGCGCCGCTGCTTCTACGCCTGGGTCGATTTCCCGGACGCCGCGCGCGAGATCGAGATCGTCCGCAACAAATGCCCCGGCGTGGGCGAAAAGCTGTCGCGCCAGGTCGTGGGCTTCGTGCAAAAACTGCGCGGCGAGGAACTGTTCAAGCTCCCCGGCGTGGCCGAGACGCTCGATTGGACCAACGCGCTGGTCGCACTCGACCGCATCGCGCTCGATCCCGCGACGATCGACGATACGCTCGGCGCGCTGCTCAAATACCAGGACGACATCGCGCGCGTGCGCGGCTCGACGGCGATGAAGCTCCTGAAACAAGTCGAAGAAACCGCCGCATGAGCGCGCCGCAAGGCACGCTGGTCGACAACGTGGTGCGCTTCGCGCGGCTGTTGCGCGCGGCCGGTCTGCCCGTCGGGCCGGGCCGCGCGCTCGAAGCCGTGCGCGCGGTCGGTGCCGTCGGCGTGGCGAGCAAGGCCGATCTCTATTGGTCGCTGCACGCCACGCTGGTGAACCGGCGCGACCAGCGCGACGTGTTCGACCAAGCGTTCCGGCTTTTCTGGCGCGATCCCAAGCTGCTCGAACGCGCGATGGGCATGCTGCTGCCCCAAGCCGTGGGCGACGACCGCGACGATTCCAAGGCCGACGAAGCCTTGCGCCGCGTGGCCGAGGCGTTCCGCACGCACGACCGTCCCCCACCCGCCGCCGAGCCCGCCGAAGAGGACGAGGA
>JAMNXK010000514.1 GCA_023653245.1 Tagaea sp. | reverse complement strand
TCGTCGCCCAGGGGTGCGCACGAAGAAACGCGCTCATGCGGCACCGCCCAAGCGATAGAGGCGGCGGGCCGTGCCGCCGAACACCGCTTCGCGCGTGGTCCCGCTTCGATCTTCGACGATCCTCTCCAGAATTTCGATTTGCCGGGCGGCCGGGCACATGAGCCCCTCGATCGGCAGATTGCTGCCCCACATGCAGCGATCGGCCCCGAAAGCGTCGATCGCGAAACGGACGGGATCGCGAAGGCGGGCTTCGTTCCAGTCGCGGGCGATGGACCAGAGGCCCGAGATCTTGACGTACATGTTCTTCGCCTCGGCCGCGCGCCGCATGCCGGCACGCCAGATTTCGATCTGACCGGGAAGTTCGGGCTGGAGAGTCGCGAGATGATCGATGACGATCGGCATATCCGGATGGTCGCGCGCGAGCGCGTGCAGCTCCGGGAGCTGTTCGGGGAGCAGAACGAACTCCATGAGCAAGCCGCGGCGGGCGATTTCGACGACGCCCGCGCGGAACGGCCGCGACTTGGAGACTTCCGGCCCGGCCGCGAACCGCCACGGCGAGTCCGCGCGCCACGCGATTCCGGCGCGCACGCCGCGCACGCCCGTATGCGCGCGGATCGCCTCCAGATCGGCGGCGACCGAGGGCGAAGCCGGATCGATGTGCGCGACGCTTGCCGCCGGCGCGCCGGCGCCCAAGGTTCCGAGCCACGCGGACTCCGCCGCGGGGTCGTCGGCCCCGGGTGCCGCCTCGACGTGGATGCTCGCCGAAACGCCCGCACCCCGCGTGTCCCGACGATAATCTTCGAGAAGGTAGTCGCGCATGATCGGCGTGTGATCGCCGAACGGGCGTGGTGCGGACCCGGGCCGCAGCCAAGGGTACGGAAAGCGACGCAGATCCCACAAATGATGATGGGCATCGACGATGCCCCCGACGGGCGCGACGGCTTGCGCGGGATGGGAGGGTGCGGTCATGTCAGAAGGCCGCCAGCGCGTCGCGCGCGCGCTTCGAAAGAATGTTCCCGATGGCGGCACCCGGCCTGACACGCCCGCCTTCGATCGCGACCGCGCCGTCGAACATCTCGTGCAACATCGATCCGGGGTCCCGATCGACGTATTCGACTTCGGCGACGCTCTCCAGCACGAGGCTGAGCGACAGCGCCCAAGGCTGCTCGGACGTGTTGTGGAAGATGATCGGCAGGCCGGCGCGACGCGCGTCGGCGTCGATACGCAGCGCTTCGCTGATGCCACCCGCCCAAGCGATGTCGGGCTGCAGGATCGAGACGACGCCCGCGTCGATCAACGCGCGGACGTCCCAGCGGCTAAAGCAGAAGTTCCCGAGCGCCAACCGGACGGCGTCGCCGCAGGCCTCCTTCAGGCGGACATAGTCGTCGACGTCCATCGGAGGCAATGGGTCCTCGAACCACCGCACCCGATACGGCGCCAGCGCTTCGACCATTCGCGTCGTGTACTCGACATCCCAACCCATGAAGGCGTCGATCATCACGTCTTTCGTGGGGCCCGCGGCTTCCCGCGCCCGTTGAACCAGGTCCACGTTGTCGGCGATACCCGCGGTCCCATCGGTCGGCCCCGACAGCATTGGAACCTTGATCCCCGCATAGGCGGAATCGGCGAAGCGCCGCGGAACCGGTGTCGTGACATAGGCCGACGGAAGGATCGACTTCCTGGGTCCGGCCAAATCCGCGAGGTCGATTCCTTCCCGCTTCGTCCGCAAATCCCACAAAGCGATGTCGATCGCCCCGACGGCCATCATCGCGAAACCCGACCGGTCGAACGGCAGGATCGAGCGAAACGTCAACTCCCAAAGCTCCGCGATTTCGGTCTCGTCGCGCCCCACGAGGAGGCGCGCGAATTGGTCGCGAACGATCGTGGCGACGACCGCGCCGCCGTTCGTCACGGATATCCCCGATCGGCCCTCGTGATCCGTCACCGTCGTCACGACCTTCTCGGGCGGCCACATCCATGAGCTTCGCCGGCGCGCGAACTCGGGAAACGGCGACATCGGCGTCGCGAGCCGCTGCTGGAACAGCGTCGATCGCAGATACCCGGCCTCCAGCAGCGCCACGGAAACGGACGCGATCGCCATTGTTCCTCCCTCGACCAGCCCATATGATATACGAATAGCATTTCGGCGCAAGCCTCTTCCAATCGACGATCGCAAGCCGCGATTCAGGCGCTCTTGCCGGGAACGAGACTGAAGCCGACGTCGACGACCTTGCCGCGCGCGCGCCGGCCGTCGAACCGGTCGAGGAGAAGTTTCGCGGCCGCGGCGCCGATCTCTCGACCGCGCACTTGGACCGTGGTCAATTCCGGCGTCAAAAGATGACCGAGATCGAAGCCGCCGAAGCCCGCGATCGCCATGTCGCCGGGCACCCGAACCCCCAGCCGGGCGCATTCCAGGATGGCGCCGATGGCGTAGACATCGCCGCTGCACACCAAGACGTCGACCCCGGATTTGCGCCGCAAGAGTTCGCGGATCACTTCCGCGCCGTTGTCGTAGGACGCGGAGCGTTCGAACAGATTCCCGTCGTCGAGCGCAAGTCCCGACGCTTGGAGAACGTGCCGCAGTCCGGCGAGCCGCTGGCGCAAGCGCAAGAGCCGGCGGTGATCGCCGGTCAGATAGGCGAACCGCCGATATCCCTTCGCCACCAGCGACGCGGTCAACGCCGCGATGGCCGCGAAATTGTCGAAGCCGGCCACCATGTCGATCGGCGTCTCCGGCAATTCCCAGGTCTCGACGATGGGTACGCCCGAGGTGCGGGCCAGCCGCCGAAGGCGCTCCGAGTGACTCGATCCGATCAGCACCAATCCGTCCGGACGCCGCGCGAGCAAGGCCGAGGTCACCGCCTCTTCGGTCTCGATGCGAAAATCGGTGTAACCGATCATGACCTGGATGCCGCGCGCCGAAAGCCCGGCGGCGAGCGCGCCGGTTGTTTCCGCGAAAGCGGGATTGTCGATCGCCGGGATCACCGTCGCGACGATGTTGCTGCGCTGGGACACGAGGCTTCGCGCCGACAAATGCGGAAGATACCCGATCTCGCTCATCGCCTCTTGCACGCGCAGCCGCGTCGCTTGCGAGACGCTGTCGGGTTCCCGA
>JAMNXK010000513.1 GCA_023653245.1 Tagaea sp. | reverse complement strand
TGTTGTCGTCGATCGAGCGCCAGGATTCGGCCAAGCCCGGGATCGGACGCTGCTGATGGTCGAAATGGACCAGGCGGTCGAAGAAGTTTTGGGCGACGTTGTTGTTGGGGCCCAGATTGTGGAAATGCGGATCCATCGACGTGACGTTCCCGCCCACGCCGACCACGAGATTTTGCGCGGCCGCGGCGTTGGCGAACAGCGCGGCCGCGAGGGCCAGCGCGCTCAAGCACGTTTTCTTCATCTCACCGTCTCCCTGTCCGGATTGGTCCGGTTGGCCGAACTCTATGACGGCTCGCGGTGGTTTGTCGCTTCGAATCTGTAGATGGGGCCGTCGCCGCCGCTCAACGGGTCCGCGCGTCCGTCCGCCGCTGGGCGGACGCGGCCGCGCGCAGCGCCTTGACGAACCCGTCGACCGCGGGTCCGCGCGCCGTTTCGGCCAACACGGCGGCGAATTTTTGCCAGACCGTCGGCCGGAAGGGCCGCACGGCCAGGCTCGGATCGCCGTCGGCGGCTTGGGCGATCAGGCGGCTGACCACGGCGATCCCGATTCCGGCCTGGGCGCACCCCACGGCCGCCGTGCCCGACGACGTCTCCACCCGCACCTTCGGGTTGGAGCCCGCGCGCCGGAACAGCTCGTCCAGGCGCTCGCGGAAGGCGAAACGCCGGTTGATCAGGATGACCGGTTCGCCGTCGAGATCCTTGGGCTCGATCGCCGGCTTGGCCGCGAGGCGGTGGTCGCGCGGCACGAGGCAGACGGTCTCCACGTCCATCAGCGGCACCACGTCGCGTCCGCCCGCGTCGACGGGCAGCGAGATCACCGCAAGATCGATGCGCCCTTCCGTCAGCGCGGCCATGGCCATCGGCGCCGAGCCGTAGTCGATGTCGAGCTGGGTGGCCGGATGCGCCTTGGCGAAGCGCACGATCGCGGCGGGCAGGAATTTCTGCGCGAGGCTGGGCGGCACGAGCGCGCGCACCCGGTCCCCGCCTTTGGCGCGCAAGGCGCGCGCGCTGGCGGCCAGCCCGTCGATCTCGCGGAACACGCGCTCGACTTCGGCGGCGAAGGCGCGGCCGGGCTGAGTGGGCGTCAGCCGTCCGCGCTCGCGGCGGAACAGGGCGAAGCCGAGCTCGGCTTCGAACTCGGCGATCGTGCGGCTGATCGCCGAGGGCGCCACGTTGAGCGTGCGGCTCGCCGCCGCCTGGCTGCCCGACGCCGCGACCGTGCGGAAGACGCCCAGCGCGCGCAGATTCACGTCAGTTCGCCGCGGGGCGCACCGAATGGGCGACGGTGTACTCGTCGGCGCGCGGCGCGTAGACGAGATTGCGCCGATGGCCCCAAAGATTGACCTGATAGTAAAGCGGGATCAGGCCCACGTCGGCCATGGCGATCTCGCTCGCCTCGGCCAGAAGCCGCGCGCGCGCGGCGTCGTCGACCGTGCCGAGCGCGCGGGCCAGGACCTCGTCCATCTGCGGATTGGTATAGCGCCCGCGATTCGAAGGGCCGAAGCCGATCTGCGGGTTGACCGTGGCGAGCAGCGAGCGCAACGGCGAGGACATCTCGCCCGTGCCCGCGCCCCAGCCCACCAGCATCACCGAAAACGCGTAGTTGGGCGCGCCCGCTTGGGCGACGTAGGTCGCCCAGGGCAGCGTGACCACGCGCGTGTCGATGCCGATGCGGCTGAACATCGGTCCGATCGCCTGCAGCACTTTCTCGTCTTCGGGATAACGGTCGTTGGGCCCGTGAATGGTCAGCGCGAAGCCGTTCGGATAGCCCGCTTCGGTCAGCAAGCGGCGCGCGCCGTCGACGTCGTAGGCGTCGGGGCGCTGGTTTTGCGGCGCGCCGAAGAAGCCCGGCGGCAGCAGATTGCCCGCGGGCAGCGCCTCGCCGTCGAACAGTCGCTGCGCGATGCCTTCGCGGTTGATGGCGCGCGACAGCGCCTGGCGCACGCGGCGGTTCTTGAGCGGGTTGTTGGGCAGGACGGCGCCCTGCTTGTCGGTGGCGAAGGGCGTCTGGTCGCGGTTGTGGTCGAGATGCAGATAGATCACGCGGTTCGAGCCGATCTTGGCGATCGCCGTGTTCGCGTTCTGGCGCACGCGGGCGAGATCGGTGGTCGGCAGCTGGTCGATGATGTGCACGTCGCCGGCGAGCAGCGCCGCCGTGCGCGCCGAATTGTTGGTGATGATGCGCACGGTCACGCGGGCCCAATGCGGCTTCTCGCCCCAATAGGCGTCGTTGCGCTGGAGCACCACGCGGTCGCCGGGCGCGAACTCGACGAAGCGGAACGGGCCGGTGCCGATCGCCGCCGGGCCCTGGTTGAACGCCGCCGTCGGGCTTTCGACGTGCTTGCGCGACACGACGTTGACCGTCGACAGATCGGTGGGCAGCAGCGGATAGGGCCGCGCGGTCTTGAAGCGCACGGTGTGCGCATCGACCACGATCGTTTCGACGATGGGCCGCGTGTAGATGTTGAACGACGAGGGCGAGTTGGGGACCCACGGCACGCGCTTGATCGTGGCGACGACGTCTTCGGCGTCGAAGGCGGAGCCGTCGTGGAAGCGCACGTCGCGGCGCAGCTTGAACTCCCACGTCGTGTCGTCGATCGCGCGCCATTCCAGCGCCAGCCCCGGGATCAAACGCTGCTGGGCGTCCTGGTGCACGAGCCGGTCGAAGATATGCGCGGCGATGTTGTTGTTGGGCGCCAGATTGTGGAAATGCGGGTCGATCGACGTGATGTTCCCCCCCAACCCCATCACCAGATCTTGCGCGCGCGTCGGCGTCGCGAACAGGCCCATAGCAATCAGAATGGGGGCGAGCAGCGCGGGCGCCAACAGACGCGCGGCGCGCGTGAACGATGCGGACATGTCGATCCGGTCCTTGTTTTGGGGGCGGCGTCGCTGGAAAGCCCCGGGTTCCGAAAGCGCCGCAAAATTCGCAGAATGCCGCGCATCTTGCAAGGCCGGGCGGGCCTTCGCCGGCAAATGGGCGCCGGACGACGCGCGCGCCGGATCGCAGCGCGATATTGTGTTTCCTTGCGACCGCGGGTCGCGGCGTTCGTTGCGGATTTCTTTACCCGGCGACTTTAAGATCGCCCGTCGTGTGGTCCGCGATTCCCTTGCGCTT
>JAMNXK010000512.1 GCA_023653245.1 Tagaea sp. | reverse complement strand
GGGCCCCGCTCTATCTCGGGCTGGTGCTGTTCGCGTCGTTCATGTGGGCCGTCGCCAATTTCCAATTCAAGGCGCTCGCCCATGTCGACGGCTTCGCGCTCAACGCCTATTCGGCTTTGTGGAGCGTGCCCTTCCAGCTCGCCTTCTCGGCGATGCTGGAGACGGGCCAGATCGAAGGCTTGCGCAACGCCAGTGCGGGCGCCTTCGCGGCCATCGCCTTCCAATCGGTGATGATCACCATCGTCACCTATTGGATCTGGTACCGGCTGATCCGCCGCCACGCGGTCAATGTGGTGATGCCGTTCACGCTGCTCGTGCCCGTGTTCGGCGTGGCGTTCGGGGCGGTCATCATGGGCGATCCGCTGGGCTGGCGCACGCTCGCGGGCGGCTTGGCGACGGTCGCGGGAGTCGCCATCATCGTGCTGCGCCGCCCCGCCGATGTGGGCGGCGAGTCGACGAGCAAAATGTCGTGACCATCCTCGACACCCCCTCGCCCAATTTCGACGTGCGGCCGGATGGCGTGCGGCCCGAACTGCTCGTGCTGCACTACACCGACACGATCGACGTCGCCGAGACGCTGTCCTATCTGCTCGATCCCGCGCGCCAAGTGAGCGCGCATTATCTGATCGCCGAAGACGGTTCCGTCCATCGCCTGGTGCCCGAGCACAAGCGCGCCTGGCACGCCGGCGTTTCGTGCTGGCGGGGTTTGCGCGACGTCAACGCGCGCTCGATCGGGATCGAGATCCAGAACCCCGGCCATCGCTGCGGCTATCGCGAATTCCCGGCCACCCAGATCGACGCGGTGCTCGCCCTCGGCCTCGACATCGTCGCGCGCCACGCCATCGCGCCGCGCGACGTGTTGGCGCATTCGGACGTCGCGCCCGCGCGCAAGAAAGACCCGGGCGAGCTGTTCCCCTGGGAGCGCCTCGCCCAAGCCGGCCTCGGGCTCTATCCGAGCCAGGTCGCGCGGCGGCACCGCTCGACGCGGCGTTTCGGGCCGGGCGATTCCGACGACGCGGTCTCGGACGCGCAAGCCTTGCTCGCCCGCTACGGCTACGATTGCGCGGTGACCGGCACGCTCGACGAAGCGACGCACGCCGTGCTGATCGCCTTCCAGCGCCGCTTCCGCGCCTGGAATTTCGACGGATGCCTCGACGGCGAAACCCACGCGCGGCTGCGCGCGCTGGTCGAGATGGCCGACGTCTAGTCTGGCCTCGGGCTTGCACGGAATCGCCCCATGCGCCTGTCCGAAATCCCCGCTTTGCGACAATTCTGGTACCCGCTGGTCCGCGAGAGCGATCTCGACGCGGGACCCGTCGCCCAGCGCCTGCTGGGCGTGGACCTCGTGCTGTGGAAGGACGAAACCGGCGCGCCCGCCGCCGCCCTCGACCGCTGCCCGCATCGCACGGCCAAGCTCTCCAAGGGCTTCGTCGAGAATGGCGCGCTGGTCTGCGGCTATCACGGCTGGGCGTTCGGGCGCGACGGCAAATGCCTGCGCATTCCCCAGCGCGCCGAGCCTTCGGCCACCGGCAAAATGGGCGTGCGCGCGTTCCACGCCAAAGCCTATGCCGGGCATGTGTGGGTGGCGCTCGACGCCCCACGCGCCGAAATTCCCATTTTCGCCGAAGACGGCGATCCCGCTTGGCGGCGCATCCCCGAATTCGCCGAGAACTGGACTTGCGGTGCCTTGCGCCTGATGGAGAACGAGTTCGACAACGCGCATATCGAGTTCGTCCACCCGGCGACGTTCGGCAAGACCCACGATCCCACCCCGGCCGAGAACGCGATCGAGGAATTCGCCGACGGCTTCGTCGCCCGCGCCGTGGTGCGCGCGGTCACGCGCGACATCGGTGCGGACTACGCCGGCCTGTCGACGGGGGCGACGACGCGCACCACCACGCATCGCTGGTGGGTGCCGTTCTTGCGCAAGCTCGATCTCGAATACCCGAACGGGCTGCGCCATCGCATCGTCACGGCGACCGTGCCGGTGGACGAGACGACGACGCGTCTGGTGCAATGGGTCTATCGCAACGACACCGAAGCCGCCGTGCCCGCCGCCAAGGCCATCGCCTTCGACCGCGCGGTGACGCTCGAGGACAAAGCGCTGCTCGAAACCGTCGAGCCTTACGTTCCCTTGCGCGACTTCATGACCGCCGAGCGCCACATGCCCTCGGACCGCCCGGGCCTGATCATGCGCCGGATGCTGCTGGAATTGGCGGAAAGTGGCGTTCGGGCGCCTTGACACATTTTTTGTGTTTGTGTAGTTATTACTCAGTCGGAGTTAGGAACAACCTGACCCGGTTATTTCAGGAGGGAACGCCCATGCGCTGCGAAGTCGGCCAAGTTAATACATCAGAAAGGCGCAAACGCCATGGAACCCTCAAGCAAAGACATCATCCGGATGCTTCTGGATAACGGTTGGTATCAGGTCGGCCAGTCCGGCAGTCACGCACAGTTCAAGCATCCGTCCAAGCCGGGAAAGACGACGGTGCCCACGCCTCGCAAAGACATGCCGCTCGGTACGATCGTCTCGATCGAACGGCAGTCGGGATTGAAGCTGCGGAAGTAGGAATCGAATGACCACGAAGCTTCACTATTATCCGGCCGTCATCGAGGCCGGCGAACCCGGGAGCAATCTGGGAGTTTTCTTCCCCGATTTGCCTGGCTGCGTGAGCTTTGGCGACGATGTGATCGACTGCGTCAGGAACGCCGAAGAAGCTTTGTCCTTGCATTTGAGCGGCATGGCCACCGACGGCGATCCTTTGCCGGCACCCTCGCCATTGGACAAACTCCATGTGCCGCGCGGGGTAAAGGAAGTGGCGCGGCAGTTGATCCGCGCGGAAGTCGGCAGTCGCGCCGTCCGCCTCAATATCAGCCTCGACGAGGCGTTGGTTTCCAAAGCCGACCGCGACGCCGCCGCGCAAGGCTACACGCGCTCGGGCTATATCGCGTCGTTGATCCGCAGCCACTCGGCACGCACCGCCAAACCCAAATCCCGCCGCCGCGCGTCTTGACGCGCCCGCCCGAGGGGCGCATATCCGCCCCGCCAGACGGCCGGACGGCCGCGCGGGCGCGCAAGCGTCCCCGAGGAAAGTCCGGGCTCCACGGAAGCAAGGGT
>JAMNXK010000511.1 GCA_023653245.1 Tagaea sp. | reverse complement strand
GCCGCCCAAGGCCAGGCCGATCGCCAGCGACGTCGGCCCCGCGATGGCGCCCTTGATCGCCGCGATCTGCACCGGATCGGCGAGCGAGATTTTGCGCGTGAGATTGTTGTCGAGCGCCCAGGCGAGACAGGCGAGCGCGATCGCCCCCGCCCCCCAGGGATCGATGCGCGACTCCACCGGCGCCCAATTGAGCGTGACCGCACCCGCCACGATGGCGAGCATCCCGAGCGCGATGCGCCGGTCGAAATTCTCGCGGAACACGAACCAGGCGAGCAACGCCGTGAACACGCCTTCCAGCGTGAGCAGCAGCGAAGCGGGGCCTGCGTCGATGCGCGCGAGGCCCGTCATCAGTAAGACCGGCCCGGCGATGCCCCCGCACAGGACCGCACCCGCGAGCCACGGCCAATCGGCGCGCGCGAGCTTGGCTTCGGATTTCGTCCCGGCGGCCAAGCGCCAAACGAACAAGCCGCCGCCCGCCCCGCAATAGAGCAGGCCCGCGAGTACCCAAGGATCGATGGTGCCCACGAGGATTTTCGCCACGGGCGCCGACAACCCGAACAGCAGCGCCGACGCCAATGCGATCCCGGCTCCCGTGGACATGCGCGATCCTCCGACTTCTCGCCGCGCAGTATAGCCATGTTTCGATGCCCGCCGCCCGCCTCGACGCGGAGCGATTACCTATGGTAAGCAAGATAACGAGTCGCGATGCTTGACATAGGTGAGACATTGTCGTACTCAACGACTCTTCGCCGGATATTCGCGGCGCGCTACGACAAGCGCGCCGATCGTCTGTTGGATGCCGCGACGAAGAAGTCGGCGGAAGACGGTATCGCTTTCGATCCGTTTCGCTGGCCGGTGGTGCAAGGAACGGGCGGCTGCCGCAAGGCGCGCATCGCCTTGCCCGGGCGCGGCAAAAGCGGCGGGGCTCGGGTGATCTATTTTTTCGCCGCCGAAAACGGCGCTTTGGTGTTCATCGATGTCTACGCCAAGAACGAAAAAGAAGACCTCTCGGCCGGCGACAAGCGGGCGCTCCGCGACTTCGCCCGCACGTTCCAAGCCTAAGCACACGCCGCTGGGCCGCCGCCTGATCGCGGCGATGAAGGAGGTCGTCGCCTGGAAGCGCGGAGAGATCGAACTGCGCACCGATACGATCCGCGTGCCCGAGGATATCGACGTGGCCGCGATCCGGCGCGTTTTCGGCCTCACCCAGAAGGAATTCGCGCGCCGCTATGGCCTTGATCTGTCGACCGTGCGGGCCTGGGAACAAAACCGCCGGACACCCGATTCGGCCGCGCGGTCGTTCCTGAAAGTGATCGCGAAGGAACCCGACACGGTGCGCCGCGCCTTGGGGGACTGACCGTCACCCCCGCAGATCGTCCCAAAGCTCCTTCACTTTGGTGAAGAACCCCGCGCTTTCGGGCGAGTGCGATTTTTCGTTGCCGCCCGTGCCTTCGAATTCCTTGAGCAGATCCTGCTGGCGCTTGGTGAGGTTCACCGGCGTTTCGACCACCGCCTCGATGAACATATCCCCGCGCGCCGTGCTGCGCAGGACGCTCATGCCCTTGCCCTTGAGGCGGAATTGCTGACCGGTTTGCGCGCCCGCCGGGATCGTGACCTTGGCGCGGCCGCCATCGACCGTCGGCACTTCGACCGCCCCGCCCAACGCCGCGGTCGTCATGGCGATCGGCACGCGGCAATAGATGTCCGCACTTTCGCGATGGAACAGGCGGTGCTGCTTGATCTGCAGGAAAAGATAGAGATCGCCCTGCGGAGCGCCGCGCGCACCCGCTTCGCCTTCGCCGGCCAGGCGGATGCGCGTGCCGTCTTCGACGCCCGCGGGAATGTTGACGCTGAGGGTGCGCTCTTTGCGCACGCGGCCTTGGCCCTGGCAGGTCTTGCACGGCTTCTCGACGATCTGGCCGCCGCCGCCGCATTGCGGGCAGGTGCGCTCGATGGTGAAGAAGCCTTGCTGCGCCCGGACTTTGCCGTGACCGCGGCAGGTCGGGCACGCGACGGGCTTCGAGCCCGCTTCCGCCCCCGTGCCTTTGCAGGTTTCGCACGCGTGCAGCGACGCGACTTTGACCGTCGCCTGCTTGCCTTGGAACGCGTCTTCCAGGCTGATCTCGAGATTGTAGCGCAGATCGGCGCCGCGCTGCGGTCCGCCGCCGCGCCGCCCGCCGCCCATGAACTCGCCGAACATCTCGTCGAAGATGTCGGCGAAGCCCGCCGCCCCGCCGGCGTTGAAGTCGAAGCCGCCGGGACGCCCGCCGCCGCCCCCGCCGCCGCCGGCTTCGAAGGCCGCGTGGCCGAAGCGGTCGTAGGCCGCGCGCTTCTGCTCGTCCTTCAGAACGTCGTAGGCCTCGTTGATCGCCTTGAACTTGGTCTCGGCTTTCTTGTCGCCCGGATTCTTGTCCGGGTGGAACTGCATGGCGAGCTTGCGATAGGCCTTCTTGAGCTCGTCCGGCGACGCGCCCTTGGCCACACCCAGCAGCTGGTAGTAATCCTCTTTCGCCACGGCCGACTCCCGCGAGCGGAACGGGGGCTCGCGCCCCCGCCCTGGCTCAGTTTTTCTTGTTCTTGTCGGACACGTCTTCGAAGGTCGCGTCCACGACCTTCTCGTCCTTCGGCGCGTCGGCCTTGGGCGCGTCGGCGTTCGGCGCTTGCGTCTCGGCGCCGGCGGCACCCGGCGCTTCGGCCTGGCTGGCCTTGTACATGGCCTCGCCCAGCTTCATCGAAGCTTGGGTCAGCGCTTCGGTCTTGGCCTTGATCGCCTCGAGATCCGTGCCGTCCTTGACGGATTTCAAATCGGCGATCGCGGCTTCGATGACGGCCTTGTCGGACCCGATCTTGTCGCCGTGTTCTTTGAGGTTCTTCTCGATGTCGTGGATCATGCCCTCGGCGCGGTTCTTCGCCTCGACGAGTTCGCGGCGCTTCTTGTCTTCGGCCGCGTTGGCTTCGGCGTCCTTGACCATCTTGGCGATCTCGGCGTCGCTCAGGCCGCCCGAGGCTTGGATGCGGATCTGCTGCTCCTTGCCCGTGCCCTTGTCCTTGGCCGACACTTGGACGATGCCGTTGGCGTCGATGTCGAACGTGACTTCGACTTGCGGCATGCCGCGCGG
>JAMNXK010000510.1 GCA_023653245.1 Tagaea sp. | reverse complement strand
TTGCCCGCGAACATCTCGCCCACGCCGCGCATCAGGCGGTTTTGCGGGCCGTCGAGCAGCTGCGGGCGCTCCTCGCCGATCAGGCGCAAGACCGAGTTCGCCTCTTGGAAGAGCGCGTTGGCGAACAGGAAACGCGCGAGTTCGAGGCGGGCCGCGTTGCGCGGATCGCCTTCGCGCGCATTGGCCGTCGCGCGCTGGAGGGTCGCGCGGTCTTCGTTGAACCGGCCGGGCTGGCGCGCCCAGGCGGCGTAGTCGAGCAAGGCCGCGTTGCGCAGCTGCACCGCCCCCGGCATGCCCGGGGCGGTCGGCGCGGTGACGAACAGCCCGCGCGTCGACGCCACTTCCACGCCGGTGCCCAGCGGCCGCACCGAGACCGAATCGTCCTCCGGCCGCACGACGGCACCTTGCGCGCTCGCCAGGATCTGGAACTGCGCGAAGCGGCGCATCGCGGCGAGCCCCACCCCGGCCACCGCCGTGGGCACGATGGCCAATTCGTCGCCGATCTCCGGATCGCGCAGGCGCAGCACGCTGGCGGCACCGGGAAGCTCGATCGACACGCGCGCGTCGGCCGGCTGGTCGGGATTGCGGATGACGATGCCGAGCGGCGTCTCGGGCCGGCGCGGCAAGCGGCCGAGCTCGATCACCCACGCCGTGCCGTCGCGCCGCACCAGCGCGTTGGCCCCGCCGCGCGGGCTCATGCGCAAGACGGTGCCCTCGCTCTCCAGCTGCTCGACGTCGCCCACGAGGTCGCGGGTTTCGGGGTCGGCGCGCAGCGGCGCCAGATCGATGCTCACGCGCCGGTCGAAGGCGATCCACAGGTTCTGACCGCGCCCGAACACGGCCGCGCCGACCGGCTCGCCGAAGCCGAAGCGCAGCACGCTGAAATTCTCTTCGCGCACCACTTCGATGGCCACGCGGCCGGACAGAGATCCGGCGGGAACGGTCGGCTGCCCCAAGCCGAGCGCCTGCGCCTGCTGCGTGAGGGTCTGGAAATCCGGCGTCGCGGGCCGTCCGCCGGGCGCGATCGGGGCGCCGGCTTGCACGGGCGTCTGCGGGGCCGGCGCGCCCGGCGCCGGAGCTTGGCCGGGCTGGGGCAATTGCACCTGTTGGGTCGTCGGCCGGTCGGTGCCGATCGACCCGTCGCGCACGAAATCGAACACCACGCGCGGGCCCGCGCGCAGATGGCGCAGGCCGACATTGTCGTTGAGCGTCAAGGTCAGGGTGGTGCGGTCGCCGTCGCGCGCCGCGCGCGCGGCCGAAACCGAGCTGCGCGTGGCTTGCTGGAACCGCACCGCGTCGATGCCGACGGGCGCGCCGAACACGATCGTCGCCGTGCGGCCTTGCTGATCGACGCGATAATCGACGTCTTCGGGCCAGTCGAGGATCGCGCGATCGAACCCGTCTTGCTGGCTGAAACGGATATTGACCGCGCGCGCGGGCGGCGGCGCTTGCGTCGCGGGGGCGGCAGCCTGCGCCGATGCGCCGGGCGGCGGAGCGACTTGTGCTGCGGGCGGCGCGACCGGCGCGGGTGCGGTGCTGGGCGCGCTCGCCCAAGGTGGTGCGCTGGCGGGTGCGGGTGCCGTCGCTTGCGGGGCGGCTTGGGTTTCCGGCGCCGGTAAGACGACCGGCGGGTTCGCGGGGAAGCTGCGCCAGGGGGCGGTTTGCGCCTGGGCGGCGAACGCGAACAGCCCCGTCAGGCCGATCGCCGACAGGGTCGTCCAAACCGTTCGATTCCGCTTGCCAACACCCATTCGATTCGTCCGCCCGGTCGGATGCGACTCGGACTGCAGAGTGTACCTCAGTTTCGAGTCGCGGTCTCGTAAATACTTGATAAGGCTCGATTCAAGAAAGATATCCACAGACCTCGAATTTGCACCGAGATGGGTTCAGTCCCCATTAATGTCCCTACTCGACAAGGGTAATCTAGACTGCTCGGACATGCGCCCCCTCTCCCGAACCTGGCAAAACTTCGGACTTTTCGCGCCCTTCGCCTTCTTCGGCTTGGCGGCGACGCTTTTCGCGATCTACACGGCACTCGAGTTGAAGCATCGCCAGATCGACGATTCGCTGGCGGAGGTCGGCCGGACATCGGTCGAAGCGCTGACCGTCACGATGTCCCGATCGTTGGCGCCGGAAATCGAAGCGCTGGTCGCCCAAACGCGCGGCGTCACCGGCCCGGCATTGACCCGCCACTCGGCCGTCGCCACCGCGCATGCGCGACTCAGTCATGCCGTCGCGAGCACGAACATCCTCAAGATCAAGATCTTCGACGTCGAGGGGCGGACGATCTATTCGCCTTTCGCACGGGAAATCGGCGTGCATTCCACGCACCCGACCGCCATCCCCGACGCGCTGACAGGCCGCTCGACCACGACCGTCTACCCGCCGCGCTCGCTCGACGGGTTTGGCGGCAGGCGGCATGTCAAATCGGTCGTGGCGACTTACGCGCCGGTGCGCGGGGTTGGCGGCGCCATCGAAGCCGTGTTCGAAGTCTATGTCGATACGTCGCTCGAGCGCGAGAGCATCGACGCCAAACTGCGCCGCTTCGACGCGACGATCGTGACGGTGTTGCTCGCGCTCTACGCCACGCTGCTGGCGCTGGGCTGGCGCGCCACGCACGCGCAACGGCGCCAACGTTCGGCGCTGGACGCCGAACGCGCGCGATTCGCCGATTTCTCCGACATCGCGGCCGGTTGGGTTTGGGAGACGGACGCCGAGCACCGTCTGACCTTCGTCTCCCAAGGCATCCGCGCCATCGGGATCGAGCCGGGTTCGCGCTACGGCCAGCGCTCGCGCGCTTGGGACGAGCCCACCGGCATCGACCGCGACGGGCCGACGCTCGGCCAGACGATGGACGCCAAGCGCGAATTCCGCGACGTCCTCGTCCGCTTGGAAATGGCGGACGCGCGCGAGCTGTGGATCGCGCGATCGGGCCGGCCGGTTTTCGACGCCGACGGCGCGTTCCTCGGTTATCGCGGCGCCGACCGCGACGTGACCGCGCGGGTCGACGCCGAGCGCGAACTGCGCGCCGCCGACGCGACCAAGTCCCGCCTGCTCGACGCGCTCGACCGCGCGCGCATGGGCCTCGAGCTCGCCGTCGAGACATCCCAGATGGGCTG
>JAMNXK010000509.1 GCA_023653245.1 Tagaea sp. | reverse complement strand
GCTTGGGCGAAAGCCAAAGCGGGCGCCACCAGCGAGAAGGCGAGAACGGCGGCGAGGGTCTTCTTCATTGGGCTTCTCCGGTTTCGAGCGGCGGCAGGATGCCGCCGTCGCGAAGACAAAGCGCGGAGCTGCCCGGCTATTCCGGGCGAATTGCGGAAAGAATGTGGCGCGCCAGCTACGCGAACGGGCGCAAGCGCCCGACGACCAGCACGTGCTGGCCTTGGAGCACGGCCGCCCCCCAGGCCTGGGCGATCACCACGCCGTCCACGCCGGCGCGGATCGGCGCGGGCGCCAAGTCGATGCGGTCGAAATCGTGCAACAGGCCGACGGTTTCGCCTTCGCGCACCTCCGCGCCGCATTCCATCAGCGGCTCGTAATGGCCCGCGAAGGGTGCCGGCACGAAACATTCGCGATCGACCATCTCGGCCCGGCGCTGGGTGCCGTCGGCGTGGTGCGCGATGGGCGCGATCTTGCCCGCCATCTGCCCGTGATGGATGGCGGCCGCACGGATGCCGTGGCGGCCGTAGCGCACGCCCGACGCCTGCAACGCCTCGCCCCAGCCGAGCTCGGCGCCAATGGTGATCTTCCCCAGCGCTTCGGCTTCGCTCGACAACAGGCCCGGCGTTTCGTTCTGATAGGCGATCACCAAAGGCGTGCCGAACCAGCGCGCGGTGGTTTCGATCGCCCGGCTTTGCGCCGCATCGTCGACCAAGTGGAAGCTCGTGCACGGCAAGAAGCGCGCGATCCGCCCGCCGGCGTGCAGATCGAGCACGACATGGACATGCGGCCAGATCGCCGCGCGCACGAACCGCGCGATGCGATGCGTGATGCCCTTGCCCATCGCCGCTTCGGGCACGAAAGCGCGGTTGAGATTGACGCCGTCGTCGGCCGTCGAATCCCGCCCGCCGGCCTTGAACGCCGCCGGATTGAGGATCGGCACCAGCACGACGCGCCCGGTCACGGCGCCGGGATCGATGTCGTCCATCGCATGGCGGATCGCGGCCACGCCTTCGAACTCGTTGCCGTGATTGGCGCCGAAGGCGACCAAGCCCTTGCCCGCCGCCGCGTCCGGCCCGACGAACACGCTCAGCGGGAGCAGATGATCGCCCCAGATCGAATCGTGTTCGAGCGCCACCCAATAGTCGCGCCGTCCGCGCGAGACGAGATCCAATTCGGCGGGGCGGACGATCTTGCGTTCGGTCATCGGACGTCCTCCGCGCGATGCGCGTCGATGAAGTCGCGATCGACCGTCACGCCGATCCCCGGGCCCGAAGGGACGGCGAGCATGCCGTCGGCGTCGAGCTTCCACGACGCGGGCGCGATCCCGGCGGTGAGCGCGCTTTGGCTGACGTTGAACTCGATCAAGGGCGCCTCCCGCCGCGACGCGAGGAAATGGAGCGTGTAGCCGGTCAGCAGATGGGTGAGCCAGGAATGCGGCACCAGCTCGATCCCCGCCGCTTCCGCCATTCTCGACACTTCCAGCGCCACCGACAAGCCGCCGCACCGCGTGAGGTCGGGCTGGATCGTATCGACGCAGCCCATCGCGATGAAGCGCTCGAACTCCCAGACCGTGGCGAGTTGCTCGCCCGCCGCCAGGCGCGTGCGGCTGTCGCGGCGCACTTGCGCGTACAGATCGAAGCGCTCGGGATGGATGAAATCCTCGCACCAGCGCACGTCGTAATCGGCGAGCATGGCGCACAGACGCAAGGCGTCGGCGGCGGCGCGGTCGCGGAAGCGCTTCGGATCCTTCCAGCCCGCCGGGTACCAGCCCGGATCGACCATCAGCAAACGGTCGGGTCCAAGCGCTTCGCGCGCGGCGGCGACGAGCTCGCGGTCGCGGCCTTCGTCCTCGCCGAACACGCCCCAGCCGAACTTGACCGCGCGGAACCCCTTCTCGACATAGCCTTTGACCGCGTCGCGCATGCCGTCGGGGGTTTCGCGGAACAGGGTCGAGGCATAGGCCCGGATCCGGTCGCGCTTGCGCCCGCCGAGCAAATCGTAAAGCGGCTTGCCCTCGGCCTGCGCGCGGACCGACCACAACGCGCAATCGATCGCCGAGATGCACTGCATGGCGATTCCGCGCCGCCCGTAATAGGCGCTCGCCACGTACATCTTGTTCCACAGCCCGGCGATGTCGCGCGGATCCTCGCCGATCAGCGTTTCGCCCAGCGCCTTGAAGCCCAGGATCGACATGCCCGGCCCCGCGACGATGGCGCGCGCGGCCGGCGCCAGGGTTTCGATGTCGGAGAAACCCGATATCCCCTCGTCGGTCGCGACTTCGATCACCAGCTGCCAGTCGCCGTTGTCGACGGCTTCCTCCCCGCCCTTGCTCGCGCGCCAGGCTTCGGCGCCCCGCAGCAGGATCGGCTCGACTTTGACGATTTTCATGACGGGTTTCCGATCTCCTCGGCGAAATGGCAGGCGATCTCGTGCCCGGGCGCCAGCGCGCGCGGCCGCGGCGTTTGCGTCCGGCAGCGCTCGCGCGCGAAAGGACAGCGCGGATGGAAATGGCAGCCGCTCGGCGGCGCCAGCGCGCTGGGCACGTCGCCCTTGGGCGCTTCGCGCCGGCGCCGGTCGCGCGGATGGGCGGCGGGGACCGAGGCGAGCAGCGCTTGGGCGTAAGGATGGCGCGGGCCCGCGAACAGCGTCTCGACCGGCGCGATCTCGACGATCCGGCCCAGATACATGACCGCGACGCGCGCGCAGAGATGGCGCACGACCGCGAGATCGTGGGCGATGAACAGATAGGCGAGCCCCAGCTCTTCCTGCAGATCGCGCAGCAGATTGACGATCTGCGCCTGGACCGAGACATCGAGCGCCGACACGGGCTCGTCGCACACGATCAGCTTCGGCCCCGGCGCGAGCGCGCGGGCGATGCCGATGCGCTGGCGCTGGCCGCCCGAGAATTCGTGCGGGTAGCGCGCGGCGTGCGACGCCGCGAGGCCCACGAGATCGAGAAGCTCGCGCGCGCGTTTGGCCAGAGCGGGCCCGCGCTTGGCCCCTTGCACGATCAAGGGTTCGAGCACGATCTCCTCCACGCTCATGCGCGGATCGAGCGAGGCTTGCGGATCCTGGAACACGATCTGCAACGACTTGCGCATCGCGCGCATCTCGGCGGGCGG
>JAMNXK010000508.1 GCA_023653245.1 Tagaea sp. | reverse complement strand
TCGGTGCCGCTGCTGGGCGAGCCGGTCACGGGCGCCTTGCTGGCCGCGGGCGGGCTGATGGCGCTGGGCGTGTGGCTGCATCTCACCGAGCGGCACGAACACCCCCACGAGCACCCCGAGATGGCGCACGCGCACCGGCACAGCCACGACGAACATCACGATCACGACCACGCGCCGGGGATCGATCCGCAAACGCCGCATACGCATTTCCACGTCCATCGGCCGTTGCGGCACGCCCATGGCCACGCGCCCGATTCGCACCATCGCCACACGCATTGAGCGCGATCGAAACTCAGTTTGCGCCGGGCGCGCCCAAGGCGCGACCCAGCCTGTCGGGATCGATCGCGGCGAAACTCGTTGGCTCGACGAAGGCTTGGGCGAAAAACGGCGGCTCGCTTGCGCTCGAGCGCTGGAACAGATCGTCGCGCGCTAAAACTCCGCGTATGCCTTCGTCGACGACGGCACCCAGAACATGGTCCACGGCACAAGCAGCGCCCAGCGGCAGCAACAGGCGCTGGAAGGTCACCATACGTCCGCCGAGCGGCGCCGCGCGCGCCGTAAAATGCGGCAGACCGCGCGTCGCGCAGGCCGTGTAGGCGCGCAAGGTGCGCTCGCTAATGGATTCCGGAACGATCTCTTCGAGCCGCTTGCCGATTTTGCCGCCGCCGTCGGTGCGCGCCAGATCGTCGCCCTGATAGGCCATGCGGAAGACGATCTCGTTTGCGTCCCGCTCGACGCGATACAGCATCATGCACGACCACCAGCGCCCCCATTCCTCCGGTAGGAATTGGGATCGCGCGAGCAGGGCTTCGGCCCCGCGCTTGAGGTTCCAGAACGCACCCAGAGCGCGCAAGACCGGACTCCCGATCTCCTCGGCCGACACGATGTCGAGTTCGCTGCCGCTCAAATTTCGCTCCGCATTCGCGTTGCCGCGCGCGCCATCTTCTCCGGGAAAGCCCGCCTTGACCAGGGCGAACGGAATTTACCCCGGCCGCCGGACGTTTTCCCGACTGGCCCCGCGCCGCGCGCATGGTATTTCTGCCCCCGATGATCGCAGCTCTCATCCGCCTCGCCCGGCCCAAGCAATGGGTCAAGAACGCCTTCGTGGCGGCACCGCTGTTTTTCACCCCGGCGGCGCTGACGCTCCCCAATCTTTGGGCCGTCGCTTTGGCCGTGCTGGCGTTCAGCCTGGGGGCGTCGGCGATCTACGTGGTCAACGACACCTGCGATCGCGACGCCGACCGGCTGCATCCCAAAAAACGCTTGCGCCCGATCGCGGCGGGCGAGGTCCCGCCGGGCGTGGCTTTGATCTACGCCGCGATCCTTGCGGGCACCGCGCTGGCGATCGCGCTTTTCCTGCCGCCGAAATTCCTCGCCGTACTCAGTCTCTACCTCGTGCTCAGCCTCGCCTATTCGCTGAAGCTCAAGCACGTATCCCTGCTCGACGTGCTGATCGTGGCGATGGGTTTCGTCTTACGGGTCGAGGCCGGGTCGGCGGCGATCGGCGTGCCCGCGACCGTGTGGATCTTGATCTGCACCGGGCTGCTGGCGCTGTTCCTGGCGCTGGCCAAACGCCGCGACGACCTGACCGCCGATCTCGGCACCGATCACCGCAAGGCGCTCGACGGCTATACGCTCGGCTTCGTCGATACGGCGCTGGGGGTGATCCTGGGCGCGTTGCTGGTCAGCTATCTGATCTACACGACCGACACCGCCGTGATGGCCAAATACGGCACCGACCGGCTTTACATGACCGCACCCTTCGTCGTGGCCGGGGTCTTGCGCTATCTGCAGATCGCCTTGGTCGAGAAGGGCTCGGGCTCGCCCACCGACATCGCGCTGTCCGACCGGTTCGTCTTCGTTTGCGTCCTAGGCTGGATCGCGGTCTTCGGGTATCTGATCTACGCATGAGCCTTCGTTGGAAAACCGGCGCCTTCGCCGGCTGGGGCCGAACCGCGCCCACATCCGCGCGCGCCGCCCGGCCCGAGCGCCAGGCCGAGCTCGACGCGGCGTTCGCCGAGGCCAAGGCGCTGGGCCAAATGCTGGCGCGCGGCAATGCGCGGTCCTACGGCGACGCCGCGCAGAACGCCGACGGCGCGCTCGTCCTCGGCACGCGGCTCGATCGGTTCGTGTCCTTCGATCCCGAAACCAAGCTCGTCGTGGCCGAGCCCGGCGTGACCTTCGGCGACGTGCTGGCGGCGTTCCTGCCGCGCGGGCTCGCGGCACCCGTGTCGCCCGGCACGATGCACGCGACGCTCGGCGGCGCGCTCGCCGCCGACGTTCACGGCAAGAATCACGACCGCGCGGGCTCGTTCGGCGATCACGTCGAATGGTTCGATCTGCTGGTCGCGAGCGGCGAGACGTTGCGCTGCTCGCGCGAAGCCAACGCCGATCTTTTCGCCGCGACGATCGGCGGCATGGGCTTGACCGGGATCGTGCGGCGCTTGGCGCTGAAACTTACGCCCGCCTCGCCCTTCGTGCGGGTGAAGGAAACCCGGATCGACGATCTCGACGAGTTCTTCGCCGAATTCGCCGCCGCGCGCGACACGGCCGCTTTCACCGTCGGCTGGATCGACGCGCTCGCCCAAGGCGCCAAGCTCGGCCGCGGCGTGTTCGAGACCGCCGCCTACGCGCCCGACGCGGCCTTGCGTCCGCCGGGTTTGCGCGCGCCCAAGCCGGTGCCGATCGATTTTCCCGGCTTCGCGCTGTCGGGCCTGGTGGTGCGCGCCTTCAACGAGCTCTACTGGCGGCGCATCCCCGAAACGGGCCGCGAAGGCGAGCGCGCGCTCGATCGATTCCTCTATCCGCTCGACGCGCTCGCCGACTGGAATCGGATCTACGGCAAGCGCGGCTTCCATCAATTCCAGGCCGTCGTGCCCGATGCGGACGCGCGCAACGCCGTGCGCAAGCTGCTCGAAACCGTCGCCGCCGGCGGCAACGCGTCGTTCCTGGCGGTGCTCAAGACGCTCGGCGGCGAAGGCCAGGGGCATCTCTCGTTTCCGATGCGCGGCGTGACGCTGGCGCTGGATATCCCCAACGCGCCGGGCGCGCTGGATTTGCTCGCCGATCTCGAACGCATCGCGCGCGACGCGGGCGGGCGGATCTACCTCGCCAAGGATTCG
>JAMNXK010000507.1 GCA_023653245.1 Tagaea sp. | reverse complement strand
CACCAGGAACAAACTCGTTTCCATCGTTCTCACCACCAGGAAGAAGCGGCCAAAGCCGCGCAGAGAATCGCCATCTCGCCGATTTGTTGGACGGCACCCAGCACGTCGCCGGTCTGCCCGCCGACATGGCCGCGCGCCAAGCGCTCGACCGCGAGCGTCGCGGCCATCGCCGCCAGGAGTGCCAGCACCGCGCCCAAGGGCCCGAGCAGCAGCACGAACGCGGTGCCGATCGCGAGCGTGTCGAGCATGCGCGCTTGGTTCGGCCGCCCGGCGGCGCGCGCGAGCCCGTCCGAACGCGCCATCGGCAGAGCGTGCATCGCATGGACCACGCAAGCGCGGCTGCCTGCGGCTGCCGCGAGCAGCAGGCCCAAAGCTTCGAGCGGATCGGCGACGTAAGCCAGCGCGCCCGCGCGGATGCCGATCGCGAAAATCAGGGCGAGCACGCCATACGTGCCGATGCGGCTGTCGCGCATAATCGCCAGTCGTTTGGCGGGATCGCGCGCGCCCAACGAATCCACGAAATCCGCGAGCCCGTCTTCGTGCAAGGCGCCGGTGAACGCGGCCATCGCGGCGACGGCAATCAGGCCCGCGATGGTCGGCGGCAAGCCGATCGTCCAGGCGAGCCCGAAGGCCAGCGCGCCCGCGAGCGCCACGGCCGCACCGGCGATCGGAAAGGCGCGCGCGGCCGACGCCAGCGGCGCCTCGGCCACGTGCGCGGGCAAGCGCACGGGCAGGCGCGTGAGGAAGGCGAGTGCCAGGCGCAGCTCGTTGCCGAGGCCCGGGCGATGGTCGACGTATTCGGACAAGAGAATCCTTGCTAGCGAAGGCGCGGGAAGATAGGACCTCCCCCCGAGCAACGCCAGCCGAAAGCGCCGCATGACCGACCCCAAAGGCCCCGTCGCGAACTTCGCCGAAATCCGCGCCGTGCTGGATTCTTTTCCCGGTGCGGATGGCGACGCGGCGCGCGAAGCCGCCGCGCGCGAGGCGCAGCTCACCAAGCCCGCCGGCGCGCTCGGCCGGCTGGAGGAGATTTCGGCCTGGATGGCGACGTGGCAAGGCCGCGCGCGTCCGCGCTGCAACCGGCCGCGCGTGGCGGTGTTCGCGGCCAATCACGGCGTGGCGGCGCGCGGCGTCTCGGCCTTTCCGGCGAGCGTCACCGCGCAGATGGTGAAGAATTTCGTCGCCGGGGGCGCGGCGGTGAACCAGCTTTGCGCCACGTTCGACGCGGATCTGCGCGTCTACGAAATGGCGCTCGAAACGCCGACCCAGGATTTCTCGCGCGGGCCCGCGATGGACGAGGGCGAATGCGCGCGCGCCATGGCCTACGGCATGATGGCGGTCGAGCCCGGGCTCGATCTGCTGTGCCTGGGCGAGATGGGTATCGCCAACACCACCTCCGCCTCGGCCTTATGCCTCGGGCTGTTCGGCGGTGCTGCCGCCGAGTGGGTCGGGCCGGGCACGGGCGTGGCGGGGGCGACGCTCGCGCACAAGATCGCGGTCGTGGACGAAGCCGCGAATCTGCACTTCGCCGAGCGGCGTGACCCGCTCGATACGCTCGCGCGCGTGGGCGGGTTCGAGCTTGCGGCGATCGCCGGTGCCGTGATGGCCGCGCGCTTGGCGCGCACGCCCGTGCTGCTCGACGGCTTCGCCTGCACGGCCGCCGCCGCCGTGCTGCACGCGCTGGACGGCCACGCGCTCGACCATTGCCTGGTGGCGCACCGCTCGGCCGAGCCCGCGCATCGCCGCTTGCTGGAGCGCGTGGGCAAGACGCCGCTGCTCGATCTGGGCATGCGCCTGGGCGAGGCATCGGGGGCGGCGCTGGCCATCGGCTTGGTCAAGGCGGCGGTCGCTTGCCACACCGGCATGGCGACGTTCGGCGACGCGGGCGTGGACGCGAAGGCTTAGCGCCGCGCCCGCGATGTGCTAGTCTTGCAACCATGCAAGAGCTGCTCGGGCGCATCACGTCGGAACCGGACAAGCTGGGCGGACGGCCCTGCATCCGAGGTCTGCGTATCCGGGTGTCGGACGTGCTGGATCTGCTCGCGGGCGGATCGACGCCGGCGGAAGTGTTGGCGGACCTGCCCGACCTCGAACCCGACGACATCAAGGCGGCGTTGGCCTTCGCGGCCAAACGCGTCGATCGGCCGGTGATCGCGGCGGAGTGACGATCTGGCTCGACAATCACTTGCCGCCCTCCCTCGCGCGCTGGATCGAGAAGACGCTGGGCGTTCCCAGTTTTCCCATCCGCGATCTCGGTTTCGCGCGGGCGACCGACCGGGCCGTCTTCGACGCGGCGCGCGGCGCCAGCATACGGGCGATACTGACCAAAGATCGCGACTTCGCCGAGCTGGGAGCTCGGTTCGGGCCCGGTCCGGGAATCGTGTTGCTTGCGGTCGGCAACGCCTCGACGGCGAATTTGATGCGAGTCCTTGCTCTGCGCTTGGGACCCGCCTTGCGGCTTATCGACGAGGGCGAAGCGCTCGTCGAAATCGGATTCGAGTGACGATCTTCGGGCGCTACTCGCTCGACTGCAGCAATTGCCCGCGTCGGCGCGCGAGCGAAAACGCGTAGAGGAACGCCGCGAAGGCCAGCGCCATGTAGACGAGGTTGAGGGCGAAGGCCCCGGCCAGTAGGTCCCAGCGGAAGGTCTTGTCGATCGCGACCGCGCGCATGCCTTCGAACACATAGGTCGAGGGCAGGCTCCACGCCAGCGGCTGGAGCCAAGCGGGCAGGACCGCGACCGGGTACCAGACGCCCGAGATCGGCTGGATCAGGAAGATCGACGCCCAGGCGTAGCTCTCCGCCGCCAGGCCGAAGCGGAACAGCAGCGCGCCGATCAACAAGCCGACCGACCAGCCCAGCATGACGAGCATGAACCAGAACGCGAGCAGCGGCAGGCCGAGCTCGAACACCGAATAGGCGAAGAGCGGGATCGCGAGCAAGGCGGCGGGCAGCACGCCGATCATCGAGCGCGAGACCGCGAGCAGCATCAGCGACAGCGCGAATTCCCACGGCCGCAAGGGCGACACGAACAGATTGGCGAGGTTGCGCGACCACATCTCCTCGAGCAGCGACAGCGTCAAGCCGAACTGCGAGCGCACCAGCACGTCCCAGAGCAGCACCGCGCCGAT
>JAMNXK010000506.1 GCA_023653245.1 Tagaea sp. | reverse complement strand
GGGTGGGGACGGCCAGCCGCAGACCCAGGCGATGATCTTCTCGCGCCACGCTTTCTACGGCATGCAGCCCCAGGAAGCGGTCACCGCCCCGCGCTGGCTGCTCGGCCGCACCTGGGGCACGGCCACGACCAAGCTGCGGCTGGAGAGCCGGTTCCCCGCCGGCACCATCGCGGCGTTGCGCGGGCTCGGCCACGATCTGGAGGTCGCATCGGAATTCACCGATCTCATGGGCCATGCCGGGATGATCGTGCGCACGCCCGCCGCCGACGGGCCCGCTTTGCTCGAAGGGGCGACCGACCCGCGCTCGGACGGCCAGGTGGGGACTTTCTAGCCCCGCGCGGCCGCGTCGCGGCGGCCGATGGCGACGGATTTGACCACCGCGAACACGCTCATGCCTTCGCGCAAGCCGAGTTCGGCCACCGACGCGCGGGTGACGCGCGCGCGCAAACTCGCCGATCCCGCCGTCAGCGCCGCTTCGGCGAAGGCCCCGGCCTCGATCCGCAGCGAAGCGATGCGCCCCGCGATCACGTTGCGCGCCGATAGGCCTTCGGGCCGGCTCGTGGCGAGCATCACGTCGCGCGCCCGGATCTGCACGCGCACGCGCGTTCCCAAGGCCGCGTCGATCGCCGGGACTTCGAGCGCGCCGCCGTCGAATTCCAGGCGCGTGAGCGAAACCGCCGGCAAATGCCGCGCGATCGCGGTCTCGATCACCGATCCGGCCTCGAAGCGGCCGGCGAGGGGCCCCAGATCGAGCCGTGCCGCGATCTCCGCCACTGGCCCGCACGCGCGCACCGCGCCGTCGTCGATCAGCGCGATGCGGTCGGCCAGGCGCAAAACCTCGTCATGGGCGTGGCTGACATAGACGATCGGCAGGCCGGTCGTGGCGCGCAAGCGCTCGAGATAGGGCATGAGCTCGGCCTTGCGCGCGGAATCGAGGGAAGCGAGCGGCTCGTCCATGAGCAGCGCGCGCGGGGCGGCGAGCAGCGCGCGGCCCACCGCCACGCGCTGGCGCTCGCCGCCCGACAGCGTGGCGGGCTTGCGCGCGAGCAAGGCTTCGAGCCCGAGCAGGGCGACCGCCGCATCGAACCCGATCGCTCGCTCGCCTGCGGGCGCGCGGTCGAGCCCGTAGCGCAGATTGCGCGCGACGTTCAGATGCGGAAACAGCCGCGACTCCTGGAACACGTAGCCGAGCCGGCGCTTCTCGGCCGGCATATCGACGCCTTTGGCGGAATCGAAGAACACCGTATCCGCGATCGCGATGCGTCCGCGCGCGGGGCGCAGCAAGCCCGCGATGGCGCGCAAGATCGAGGTCTTGCCCGAGCCCGAGCGGCCGAACAAAGCCAGCGTGCCGTCGGCGGGTGCCGCGAGCGTGGCGGCGAGGGCGAAATCGCCGAGCCGCGCGTGGATGTCGAGTTCGATCATCGCCCGAGCATGCGCTTCACGCGCCGCGCGAAAAATTCGGACAGCAGCAGACCCGCGAGCGCCAAGCTCACCGACAGCGCGGCCAGGCGCGCGGCACTCGCCTCGCCGCCGGGGCGCTGCACGGCCGAATAGATCGCCAGCGGCAGCGTCTGCGTCTCGCCCGGCACGTTGGCGGCGAAGGTGATGACCGCACCGAACTCGCCCAGGCTCGCGGCGAAGGCGACCATGGCGCCGGACAGCACGCCGGGCAGCATCAAGGGCAGCGAGATCGTGGCGAAGCGGTCGAGCGGCGCGGCGCCCAGCGTGCGCGCGGCTTCGTCGAGGCCCGGGTCGAGCGCTTCGACCGACAGCCGGATCGCGCGCACCATCAGCGGGAAGACCATCACGGCGGTGGCGAGCGAAGCACCCGCCGAGGTGAACACCAAACGCACGCCGAGATGCTCGTCGAGCGCCGCGCCCAAAGGCCCGCGCACGCCGAACGCCAGCAGCAGCAGATAACCGACCACGACCGGCGGCAGGACCAAGGGCAGATGCACGAGCCCGTCGAACAGCGCTTTGCCGGGGAAGTCGCGCCGCGCCAGCACCCACGCCACCGCGATCGCCGGCGGCAGCGAGAACGCGACCGAGATCAGCGCCACGCGCAGCGACAACAGCAGCGCGTCGATCTCCTGCGGATCGAACCAAATCACGCGAACGAACCTCGTTATATACGGCCGTATATAACGCGGGTTCGCCCGCGCGGGTCAACCTTCCGGAACGTATTGCGCGATTCCGCCGCCGAAGGACCAATCGACGCGGGTGGATTCGACCAGGGCGACCATCACGTCGTCGCCGCGCAAGCCCGGATCGGCGGCGAGGTTGCGCGCGATGGCGGCGTAGAGGCCGCGTTTGACGTCGTTGGCGCGGCCTTGGCTCCAGAAAATCTGCACGAGCGTCCAATCCGGCCCGCGCGCGAAGCCTTGGAAACTCGGATCGGCGATCAGCCGCCCGGGCTTGTGCTCGCCGACGACTTGGAAACGATCGGCCGCCGGCACGGTGCCGGTCGCGACCAGTGCTGCGTGCACGCCGTCGGCGACGGCGCGGATCCAGGCTTCGGGCTTGCCTGCGGGAATGTCGATGCGAACCAGCGGCATGGCGGTCTCCTCGGTTGGAAGACGCGCAGCCTGGCGCACGCGGTGGCGGCGAACCAGCGCGGCACCGTTCTTGTGCCCGCGCGGCAAAGGTCGGAGGTCAGGCGGCGCGGGTATCGCGGCGTTCGGCGTTGGCCGGGACGGCCGGCCGCGCGGGCGCGGACAAGGCCGGCATATCGCGGACATAGTGGCCGCAGGCGATTTGGCGGATCTCTTCGCGCGACAAACCGATATCGGCGAGGGTGCGATCGTCGAGGTCGCGCAAGGCGGCTTCGGTCCGCCGGCGGTCGTTCCAGCGGCGCAGCGCGCCTGACAGGCCGGCCAGAAAGCTCGACATGGCGCGCGCGCGCTCTTCGCGCGCGATGCGGACATAGGCTTGCATCGCACCGGCGTTCATCGACTCGGCGGCGGCGTCGGGAAGCGCCAGAAACGATTTGAATGCGGACATCGCGCGGCTCCTCGGGAAAAGAAAAGGGCGGCGACGCCCCCCGGCATCGCCGCCCGTCGATCCCGGCCCGCGCCGACAGGGAGGCGGGCGGGCTGGGTCGGGATCGTCTCGTCGTCAGGCCGCGCGCGCGGTGGC
>JAMNXK010000505.1 GCA_023653245.1 Tagaea sp. | reverse complement strand
GCCTGCCGGGATATGGAGGTCCACGAGAGCGTGCTGCGCAGTTGGATGCGCCAGCAGGCGACCGATCCGCAGCATGCGTTTCCGGGCCACGGTCAGATGAAGCCCGAGCAGCAGGAGATCGAGCGGCTGCGCCGCGAGGTCGTCCGCCTGAAGGCCGAAAGGGACATTCTAAAAAAAGCCGCGGCCTTCTTCGCGAAGGGTGAGGCCGGCCCGCCATCGGTTCGAGGGCCCGGCCGAACGATGTGAAGTTCGGCTTCGTGGCGAAGCACCGAGGGATATGGCCGGTGCGCTGGATATGCGAGGCGCTCGGTGTCTCGCGGGCGGGCTTCTACGCCTGGCTCGACCGGCCGCCGAGCGCGCGTGCGACCCGGGACGAAACATTGGGCCGGGAGATACGCGCGAGCTTCTTGGCGAGCGACCGGACCTATGGCGCACGCCGCGTGTGGCGGGATGTGCTGGCGGCGGGACTGGATTGCGGCCGTCAACGCATCGAACGATTGATGCGGAGCCTTGCGCTGCGGGCTCGCCCGCGTCGCCGGAGGTTGCCGGTCGATTCCGGGATCCGGCCGACGGAGCTGCTCCCGGCCAATACCCTCGATCGGGACTTCCAGGCCGACCGACCGAACGCCAAGTGGGTCGCCGACTTTACCTACGTCTGGACGGCCGAGGGCTGGCTGTACGTTGCCGTGGTCCTCGATCTCTTCTCGCGCCGGATCGTCGGCTGGTCGATGCGCGCGGATATGACCAGCGAGCTGGTCACGGGCGCGCTGATGATGGCGGTCTGGCGGCGTGGCCGGCCGAGATCGGTCCTGCACCACTCGGATCGCGGCAGCCAGTACGGCAGCGAGACGTTCCAGCGGCTGCTGCTCGAGAATGGCATCGAATGCTCGATGAGCCGCGCGGGCGACGTCTGGGACAATGCTGCCATGGAGAGCTTCTTCTCGTCGCTGAAGATCGAGCGTGTGGACCGCAAGGTCTACCGCACGCGCGACGAAGCGCGAGCCGACGTGTTCGACTACATCGAGCGCTTCTACAATCCGCGCCGGCGTCACTCGACGCTCGGATACGACAGCCCTATGGCGTTCGAGGCGAAGATGCGGATAGCTTAACTACGTGTCCACAGAACCCGGGGCATCCCACGCCGTCGCGTATGTCTACGCGCCCGACCGATCCAAAGCGCGACCACGAGAGCATCTCGCCGGGTTCCGGGGCGTGCTGCAGGTCGATGCCTATGCCGGCTACAAGGCGCTCGGCGAATCCGGCGAGGTGACGCTGGCGTTGTGCTGGGCGCATGCGCGACGGCGGTTCTACGAGATCGCGGCGGCGGGGCCAGCACCGATCGCCGAGGAAGCCTTGCGCCGGATCGCGGCCCTTTACGAGGTCGAAGCGGAGATCCGCGGGATCCTGCCCGAGACGCGCGCCGCCGCCCGCCAAGAACGCAGCAAGCCGATCCTGGACGCCTTCGAACCTTGGCTGCGCGCCAATCTCGAGCGCGTGTCGGGCAAATCCCCCACCGCCGAGGCCATCCGGTACGCGCTCTCGCACTGGGCAGGCCTGACCCGCTTCGTCGACGATGGCCGCATCGAGCTCGACAACAACGCGGTCGAACGGGCGATCCGGCCCCAGGCGTTAACCCGCAAGAACGCGCTGTTCGCGGGCAGCGATGGCGGCGCGCAGCATTGGGCGTGCCTCGCCTCGCTGATCGAAACGGCCAAGCTCAACGGCCTCAATCCGCTCGCCTACCTCACCGCTACACTCGAAGCCCTCGCAGGCGGCCACCCCATCAACCGTATCGACGAACTTCTCCCCTGGCGGCGAACTCCCCAGCCGTCAACCGTGTGACGCAGACGACGCTTACCGTCCACGAACATGACGCGGCGCTACGGGCTGGCGCCGCGCGGGGCGCGTTGCGTGGCAAGCGCTCCGCACGGGCACTGGCAGACGAGCACCTTCCTGGCCGCGCTGCGCCACGACCGGCTCGCGGCCCCTTGCGTGCTCGACGGGGCGATCAACGGGGCGGCGTTCCGGGCCTATGTCGAGCAGTTCCTCGCGCCCGAACTGCGGCCGGGCGACATCGTCGTCATGGACAACCTCGGCAGCCACAAGGTCATGGGCGTGCGCGAAGCGATCGAGGCGCGCGGGGCCGAGCTGCGCTACCTGCCGCCCTACAGCCCCGACCTCAATCCGATCGAGCAGGTCTTCGCCAAGCTCAAAGCCGGGCTGCGATCCGTCGCCGCAAGAACCCGCGAAGCCCTCTGGGACGCCATCGGAACCGCCATCCCCACCATCCGACCAACCGAATGCGCCAACTACTTCGCCAACGCCGGATACGGTACGACTAAATGAAAACCGCTCTAACGGCGATTACGGGCCGGACGGGCTTCATAAAGTCGACTGCCAAGTCACATCGCGATCTCAATAATACTCATCTATTTTACTGGGTCTCTTGAATGCCAGAAGAATAAATCGTTTCATAACAAAAGATTAGGGGAAAAACTAGAGACCTTCTCAGTCTCAATCATTCTGCTCGGGGCTCAAGGATTCCAGGAATCAACACCCCCCCCTCACACGTCCAGATTCGCGACCTTGAGCGCGTTCTCGACGATGAAGTCGCGGCGCGGCTCGACCATTTCGCCCATCAGCGTGGCGAACACGCCGTCGGCGTCGGCAGAGTCGTGCACCTTCACCTGCAGCAGATGGCGCACCGACGGATCGAGCGTGGTCTGCCAGAGCTGCTCGGGGTTCATCTCGCCCAGGCCCTTGTAGCGCTGGAACGAAAGACCCTTCTTGCCGAGCTCCAGCACCGTATCGATGAGCTTGATCGGGCCGGGAATCTCGACCGCGTTCTTGTCCTTGGTCACCAGCCGCGCGCGCTTGGCGTAAAGCCCTTGCAGATCGGCGGCCATTTCGACCAAGCGGCGCGCCTCGGCCGAGTTGATCGTCACGCCGTCGATGAGCGCCCGGTCGGTCTCGCCGCGCAGCTTGCGCTCGAAGCGCATGCCGTCGGCTTCCATGGTTCCGGTCCAGCCGCGCTCGGTATCGGGCGAGAGCACGTTCAGACGCGTGGCGATCACCTGGGCGACCTGCCCGGCGGTCGCCTTGTCGGCCAGGATCGAGGGATCGAGCGCCCCCAGGATC
>JAMNXK010000504.1 GCA_023653245.1 Tagaea sp. | reverse complement strand
GCTGGGCCCGGCGGGGCTGCTGTTCGGCTTCTCGGCGGGTCTCGCCACCGTGCTGTTCGCCATCGTCGCGCGCATCTGCGCCGAGTATCCGTATCCGATCGTGCGGCCTTTCGCGTTCCTGGTCTATTTCCGCCGCTATTGGGAATTGGCGCTGACGGCTTTGGCCTATAACGGCGCGATCTGGATCGACAAATGGGTGATGTGGACCGCCCCGCGCGCCGAGACGATGGCGGGATCGCTGGTCTCCTATCCCGATTACGACAGCGCCATGTTCCTGGCCTATCTCACCATCCTGCCGGCGATGGCGCTGTTCGTGCTGCTGGTGGAAACGTCGTTCTACGAGCGCTATCTCGCCTTCTTCCGCGAGATCCGCACCCATGGCACGTGGATGCGCCTGCAAGCCGCCCATCGCGAGATCGTCGATGGCGTGGGCGAGGGGTTCCGCCTGCTCGCCGTCGTGCAAGGAGCGGTTTCCTATCTGACGATTCTGCTGGCGCCGGCGATCTTCGAGACGCTGGGGATCGGCTTCACCCAGATCGGCATGTTCCGCTTCGGCGTGCTGGGCGCGATGTTCCACGCGCTGCTGCTGTTCGTGCTGATCGTGTTCGCGTATTTCGATTTGCGGCTGCTGGCGCTCAAGGTCGCGCTGTTCTTCCTGGCGACCAACTTGCTCCTGAGCTGGGGGACGCTGCACGCCGGGTTCGAGTGGTACGGTTACGGCTATTTCCTGTCGGCGGCTTTGTCGTTCGGCGTCGGCTACTGGATCATGCTGCGCAAACTGGGCAATCTGCCTTATCTCGCTTTCGTCGAGATCAACCCGTCGGTTCGGAGGGATTAGTGGCGCTTTACTTGGTGACCGGCGGCGCCGGCTTCATAGGCTCGCATCTGGCGGATTCGCTGCTCGCCGAGGGGCATGGCGTGCGCGCGCTCGACGATCTATCGACCGGCAAGCGCGAAAACCTCGATCCGCGCGTCGAGCTGGTCCTGGGCGACGCCGGCCTCGACGGCCCGGCCGCCGCGGCGATCGACGGGGTCGCGGGCGTGTTCCATCTCGCGGCGGTCGCCTCGGTGCAGCGCGGCAACGAGGATTGGGCGGGCACGCACCGCGCCAATCTCACGGCCACGATCCGGGTGTTCGAGGCGGCGCGGGCGAAGAAAGTCCCGGTGGTCTACGCCTCCTCCGCCGCGGCCTATGGCGATTGTCCGGATCTGCCGCTGTCGGAGACGGCGCGCCCCACGCCCATTTCCGCTTATGGCGCCGACAAGCTCGCTTGCGAGTTCCACGCGCGCGTCGGCGGCCATGTGCATGGCGTGCCGAGTGCGGGGTTCCGCTTCTTCAACGTGTTCGGGCCGCGCCAAGACCCGAAGAGCCCCTATTCGGGCGTGATCTCGATTTTCTGCGAGAAGGTGCGGCGCGGCGAGGCCTGCACCGTGCTCGGCGACGGCAAGCAGGAGCGCGATTTCGTCTATGTCGCCGACGTGGTGGCGGCGTTGCGCCTGGGCATGGAAAAAGCCTCGGTCGAGGCGCCGGTGTTCAACGTCGGCACGGGGCGCGCGACCACGATCCTGGATCTCGCCAAGCGCCTGCAGCGCCTGTCGGGCTCGCCCGCCGATCCCGTGCACGCCAGCCCGCGCGCCGGCGACATCCGCAAATCGCTCGCGGACCCGCGCAAGCTCGAAGCGCTCGGCTGGACGCCCAAGACGAGCCTCGACGACGGCTTGCGCGCGACATTGGCGTGGCTCGCGGGAACCTAGAGCGGGATGTGTTTTGGCGGAAGCAGCCTTGGACCGGCCTCTCCTTCGACAAGCTCAGGATGAGGCCTACTTTCAAACCTCATGGTGAGCCTGTCGAACCATGAGGTCGGCACGCCGTTTCCATCAAAACGCGTCTTGCTCTAGGCCCGCGACCACATCCAGGTCAGCTCGTGCTTGTTGTGGAACAGATGGCGCAAGGACGAGTTCGGAATCGCGGCGAAGCGCTGGGCGGTTTCGTGATCGGTCGGGCCCTGGAATTTGAGTGTGCAGACCATGCGAGCGGCGAGGCCCGATGCGCGCCATTTCTCGATCAACTCGAAAAGCCGCGCGGGATAGCAAATCACGTCCGAGAATAGCCAGTCGACGGGACCGATCTCTTGGGGCGCCAGGGCGAAGGCGCTCGCGCGCCGGAATCCGACATCGGGCATCCGCGCGACCTCCGGGTCGAGATCGGCTTTGTCGATCGCCACGACCTTGGCGCCGAGTTTGGCGAGGACCCACGTCCAGCCGCCGGGCGAAGCGCCCAGATCGAGGCAGATCTGGCCGGCACCCGGCATCTCGCCGCGCAAAGTGAGCGCCTCCCAAAGCTTCAGATAGGCGCGGTTGGGCGGGCCCGCCTTGTCCTCGACGAAATGGCATTCGCCGTCGGGAAAGGGCGACGCACAGCGCGCGGCCGCCAGCATGCGGTCGGGGGCGATCAGCGCGAAGGCGCCCAAGGGTGCGGCGGGTGCGGGCGCGCCGAAGACCAAAGGCTTGGCCGAGACCTTGGGCAGGTTCTCGACGATCAACGCCGCGCGCCGGTGATGGGCGAAATCGTGGAGCGCCCAGTTGCGCTGGATCGCGCGCAAAGCTTTGGCCGCCTGGCCGATCGACGGCACGGGCAATTCGCGAACGTCGTGCCAGACGTTCTGCGCCCAAGCGCTCGGCTTCGCGTCGCCCTCGTAAAGGAGCAAGCGGCCATATTCGGCCGATGGCGCGCCCAACTCCTCGCGCAACGGGGCTTCGTGGCCGTGCGGCGCCAGATATCCGGTGATCACTTCGCCAAGGCCAATCTGATTCCGCCGTCGACCGGGAAGCCCGCGATTTCCTTGATCAGCTTGTTGACGATCGCGTAGGCGAAGCTCTCGAAATCGTCGATCGCGATCACGAAAGCGCCGGGCCCGCCGATCACCTGGTCGCGGAAGAATTCGTCGAGCGGCGGCTGCGTGAAGCCGCGCGGGCCGGGATTCGGATTGTCGTTCATGATGACCAGGCCGTTGATCACGATTCCTTTGGCCACCGCGTCGTCGCGCGCGGCGTAAGCGGGCCGGCCCGAATTGTTGATCCCGTCGCCCGACACGTCGATCACTTTGCGCCGGCCGGCGAATTCCTGGCCGAACATCCTG
>JAMNXK010000503.1 GCA_023653245.1 Tagaea sp. | reverse complement strand
TAGGCGGGCGACAAGGCGAGCGCGCGCTCGAACACCAGGCGGCGCAGATCGGCCGCGACGCGTTCGCCCAGCCAAGTGACGAGATAGGAGCGCGCATAGGTGGCGCCCGCGAGCAGCAACACGAAACCGCAAAGGCCGATCAAGGCTTCGTCGAGCAGATGCGCGTTGCCGGCGGCGAAGCCCGCATCGACCAGCCAGCGCAAAGCCGTGCCCAGGCCGAGCACCGCCGTCGCCGCCAAGGTGAGGGCGATGCCGGCCATGACCAGCTTGGCGCGATAGGGGGCGAGCAGCGCGAACAGGCGGCGCAACACGCCCAGATCGCGCGACGACGGCCGGTCGGTCGCCGGTGCTTTCGCCATCGCCCTAGAGCGTCACGGTCAGGCCGCTGGCCTGGGCGAGATCGGCGGCGAGGGCGGCGTGCAACGTCGCGTCCGAGCGGGTCGAGCGCCAAAGCTTGGCGCCGTCGTCCCACGCGTAATGCGCCGCCCCGCCGATCGGCGAGGACACCCAAATCTGGCGCGTCGGCGCGTGCTTGTTGATCACGAATTGGCCGCCATCGTCCAAGACCACGGTCAGAATCCCGCCGCGCAATTCGATCTCGGGATCGGCGGCGTCCAAGGCGGCTTCGATCTTGGCCTGAAGATCGATCAGCAGCGCGTCGGCGGCGGTTTCGAAGGCGCTCGAATCCATGCGGGATTTCCGGAAATTCCTTTTGGAGGCGGGGGTTTAGCACGGGGCCCGGGCGGCGTCGAGCCTCGGCTTGCACGCATGCGATCTTGGGCAATGTCCACAAAGGCCAAGGCTGGCGCAGGCCGCTCACAATCGACGCAACAACTGCCCTGCGCGTTCGGTCAGCGCAACGGAGAGGCGGTCGAAGACGACATGTTGGAGACCTTCCGCCCGCGCTTTGGCTATCTCGCTCGATAGGGCATCGGGTAGCTCCGCCGCCATTGTTCGAGCCCGATGGACGATGGCATCGACCGGCAATCCCGATTCCTTTGCGAACTGAGTCCAATCGCCCCAGGTCACGTCGCGAAGCCGATAGATTTTTCCGATCTTCATCGCCAAATTGGCTTTGAGGGGATCGAACCGGGGGTATGCGAAGATACTGGCGACATCGTAGAGAGGCGCCAACCTCACGAGGCCGTTTCCGCCGATAAGGACGGAGTAGTTCTTGGCGTGCGCGTCCGTGCCGCCGATGAGCCAATTGTAGATCAGCGCGTCGACGAAAGATCGCGTGTCCATTTCGGCGGCGTCGCGACCGCCGCCGCCGGCATGTGTGCGCAGCAAGTCGACGATTTGACGCGGCCCGGGACCGCCCTCGTTCTGATACTTCTTGGAAGGATGCAGTGCCATGGCCTGGCAAAAGTCCTCTTGATGGACGCGATATACCGGCGTGGTCTTGGAGAACGCGCCCATGACTTCCGCGTCCGCTGCGGCCGCTGCGGCGTCGGCGGCGGACTGCGCGGCAAGAGCCGCGTTGCCATCGGCGGCTGCCGCCGCCGCTTGGGCCGCCGCAGCAGCCGCGCGGGCAGCAGCGGCTGCGGTCAATCGCCCGGTGTCGACGCGGTCATAGCGGGTCACGACGATCACAGAGACGTCTTCGAAGCGCTTCACTTCGGTTTGCGCCGCCGCCAGGCCGAGGGCACGAGCCAGCGAAAGGCATATGTGTTCGTTCTCGGCATGCCCGTCGAAGTCCGGCGTCGCCGGCTTGACGATATGGGTTGTCGGAGTCCGCCCACTCGGCACGCCCCACCGCTGCCCATCGAAGTAGAAGGCGGTTTTTGGCTGCGCACCGGCCAGGCTGAACTGTCCCAAATCGGCTGGAGACCGGCCCGCCGACGCATCGTCTCTCAATACGCGCAACCTTTCGGCGACGGCCGTTTCGGTTAGCCATTCGATCTGCGGCTTCGTCGCGTTTTGAAATGCGTCGTGGCGTTCCGGCGTCAGAAACTGGACTGCGCCGGCGCAATCTTCTCCGACCTGCGCGATCAAACCGTAGACGTTTTGCGCGGAGACATGGAATGACGCCCCCCATCGCCGCAGCACGAAGTCGTTGTCGGGCAGCAAGCCCCACATGAACGGTTCGATCGCGGCGTGGGCATGTTCCGGTGCGGCGATCGGCATCGAAAGCGAAAGCGGATAAGCGCCGCGCGTTTGTCGCCACGACGGCGCATAGACAAAGGTCAGCCGACCCTTTGTCCGACTCACTCGGCCGACTTCGCGTCCATCGAGAAGGCAAATCAACTCGGCCATGACGACTTCTTGCGGGTCGTGCGCAAGACATCTTCGAGATCGACGGCCGCAGCCGGCGCAGTCGCTTGGCTTTCGACATTGATCTCGCCCGAGGCACCGGCCTTCAGCGTCAGTCCCAAGGCACCAAGCGTTCGCAAGACAAGGCCCAGACCGGCACCAGGTTTGCCGGATTCGACCTGATTGACCCAGAGCCTGCTCACGCCGACCCGCTTGGCCAGTTCGGCTTGCCCCCAACCGAGCAGCCGCCGGCGGGCACGAATGGCCGCGCCGAAATCCTTCGGTGTTCTCAGCCTGACATCCATGGAAGCGAGCGCTTTCATTGCAATAAGTAATCTATAGCATACTTTCCAAGAGGCATGCAAATGCTTACATTAGCGACTCGTTCCCGGAAACCCGAATCACGACCAAGTGAACCAAGCTCGACCAATGTGCACAAAAACCAACCGTATCTCGGCCGCTTGCGCCCTCGCACCCTTTCCACTATAACCCCCGACCTCGCGTGGGGGCGGGGCCAGTGTCCCGCCCTTGAACGCGACGTATCAGCGGAGCTGGCCATGAAGCCCGGCGTGCACCCCGACTACCACGACATCAACGTCATCATGACCGATGGCACCGCGTTCAAGACGCGCTCGACCTATGGCAAGCCCGGCGACACGCTGCGTCTGGACATCGATCCGAAGACGCACCCGGCCTGGACCGGCCAGCAGCGCATGATGGATCAGGGCGGCCAGGTCGCGAAGTTCAACAAGCGCTTCGCCGGCATCAGCGCGATGAAGGCCAAGCCGGCCGGCGAAGCCCCGGCCGCCGCCCCCGCCAAGGCCGCGAAGCCCGCCGCCGACAAGCCGGCCGGCGACAAGCCCGCCGCCGAGAAGAAGGAAAAGGCC
>JAMNXK010000038.1 GCA_023653245.1 Tagaea sp. | reverse complement strand
GGATCAAACCGGCCGAGGCGAAGCGCAAGGCCGTGAGGTCGAACGTGTCGAGCGAGCTTTTGGCGCCGGCGCGCGTGGCGACCATCCAGGAAACCCAGATGGAAATCGCGAACAGGCCCCAGGCGTAACCCTTGAGGATCGTCTTCCGGTCGGCGGGCGGCGGCGCATGCATTTCGTCTCGACGCTAGGCCGCGGGATGGGTATAAGTAAAACACATTCGATTCATACCCGGTATGACTTGGGCTTATGTATCGATCCAACCCGCCACAAGACGGGACGCGCGCATGAGTTCGTCGAGCATCAATGTCGGCCAGTTGAAATCCTTCCTCGCGGTCTTGGAGGAGGGCGGGTTCACCGCCGCCGCGCACAAGCTGGGGCTGACGCAGTCGGGCGTGAGCCAGGCGGTGGCCGCACTCGAGGAATCGCTCGGCGTGGTGCTGCTGTTGCGCAACCGCGGCCGCGTGGCGCCGACGGCCGCGGGTGCCGCGATCCAGTCCGACGCGCGCCAGGCGCTCGAAGCGATCGAGCGCGTGCGCCATCGCGCGCAAGTGCTGATCGGCCTGCAATCGGGGCGCGTGCGCGTGGGCTCGGTCGCGTCGGCCGCCGCACGGCTGCTGCCGCCCATCGTGAAGAATTTCGGCGCGCGCTATCCGGGGATCGAAGTCGTGCTGATCGAAGGGACCGACGCCGAAGTGCGCGACTGGGTCGTCGGCGGGGCGATCGATATCGGCCTGACCGCCGAGATCCCCAGGGAGTACGACGCGGTGCCCGTCGCCGAGGACGATTTCCTGGCGATCATGCCGCGCAAGCACCGTTTCGCGCAGCGCCGCTCGATCCGCCCGACCGAGTTGGCCGAAGAACCTTTCGTGATGTCCAACGCCGGCTGCGAGGACGAGGTGCGCGAAATCTTCCAGAGCAACGGCGTGGCGCCGCGGATCGCCTTCTCGGTGCGCGATCCGGCGGCGTTGCTCGCCATGGTGCGCGAGGGCGTGGGCGTGTCGATCGTGCCCGAACTCGTCGTGCCCTCGGGCGAGCGGCGGCTGGCGGCGATCCCGCTCGAGCCCGCGGCGCGGCGCAAACTCTGCGCCGTCGCGCGCAAGGCCACGCTGGCGCCGGCCGCGCGCGCCTTCCTCGACAGCCTCGCCGCCGCCGGCCGCGCCCACATGGCGCGCGCCTGAGGGCGCTCACGAAAACTTCAGCGTGATCCCGCCATCGACCGGCAGCGCCACGCCGGTCAGGTATTTGGTTTCGTCCGAGGCAAGGAACAGCGCGGCATGGGCCACGTCCCACGCGTCGCCCATTTTGCCGGTCGGGCATTGCTTGTCGCGCGCGTCGATCATCGCGGCGACCGACCCGCCGCCATAGGCGTCCTTCAGCGGCTCGACGATCATCGGCGTGTTCATCAAGCCGGGCAGCACGCAATTGGCGCGGATGCCATGCGCCGCGTATTGCAGCGCGACCCCTTGGGTGAACGGGATCACGGCGCCCTTGGTGGTGGTGTAGGCGATGTAGGGCACGCCGGTGTAGCGGATGCCGGCGATCGAAGCGATGTTGACGATCGCCCCGCCTTTGCCGTCGCGCGCGAATTGCTCGAGCATGACCGGCAGCACGGCCTTGCAGGTCAGGAACATGCTTTTGAGATTGACCCGCACGACGCGGTCCCAATCCGCCTCGGCGAGTTCGACCGGCCCGCCGAGCACCACGATGCCCACGTTGTTGTGCAACACGTCGATCCGGCCCCATGCCTCGCGGCATGAGGCGACGACGCGATCGATATCGGCTTTGACGCTCACATCGGCGGCGAAGACCAGCGCCTCCCCGCCTTCGTCGCGGACAAGCCGCGCGGTTTCTTCGGCCGCTTCGCGGCGCAGATCGACGCACGCGACCTTGGCGCCCTCGCGCGCGAACAGCACGGCGGCGGCTTTGCCGTTGCCCCAGCCGGGGCCGGACGAGCCGGCGCCGGTCACGATCGCGGTCTTGCCCGCCAGGCGTCCCATCTAGGTCTCCGTCAGCGATTTGCGCAGTTCGGTCTTGAGGATCTTGCCATAGGCGTTTTTGGGCAGCGCATCGACGAACACGTAGCGCTTGGGCCGTTTGAAGCGCGCGATATTGGCCAGGCACAGCGCGTCGAGCTCGGCCGCGTCGAATTCGTGGCGCCGCACCACGAAGGCGACCACGTTCTCGCCCCATTCGGGATCGGGCGCGCCGATCACCGAGACTTCCGCGACGGCTTGATGGCGCTGGAGGACTTCCTCGACCTCGCGCGGATAGATGTTCGAGCCGCCCGAGATGATGAGGTCCTTCGAACGGTCCTTGAGCGTGAGATAGCCGCGCGGATCGATCTCGCCGACATCGCCGGTGTGCAGCCAGCCGTCGCGCAAGGTCTTGGCGGTGGCCGCTTCGTCGCGCCAATAGCCCTTCATCACGCTATCGCCGCGCACCAAGACCTCGCCGTCTTCGGCGCAGCGCATCTCGACCACGCTCTGCGCCGTGCCGACCGAGTCGAGGATCGCATCGTCGCCGGCTTTGTGCGCCGCTTCGATCGTGGCGCGCGTCATGCCGGCGATGCACATCGGGCTTTCGCCTTGGCCGTAAAGCTGCGCGAAGCGATAGCCGAAGGCGCCGATCGCGGCCTTGAGGTCGGCCACGTACATCGGCGCGCCGCCGAATACGGCCACGCGCAGATTGCCCGGCTCGGCGCCGCGCGCTTCCGTCAGGCGCTTGATCATCGTCGGTGCCGCGAACATCGTCACGTGGTTCCAGCGTTTCCACAGATCGAAGATCTCGGCCGGATCGAAGCCGCCGCTTTCCGGGACCACTTGCGTGCCGCCGATGGCGAGTGTGGGGAACATATAGAGCCCCGAGCCGTGCGACATCGGGGCCGCGTGCAGGATGGCGCCGCCCGTCCGCGGCGGGTCGATGTCGATGAAATAGCTCGTCGCCATCGCCAGGATGTTGCGATGGGTCAGCATCGCGCCCTTGGGCCGGCCGGTCGTGCCGCTCGTGTAGAACAGCCAGGCGAGCGAATCGGGGGCGGCATCCGCCATCGCGATCGCGTCGGCGTGCAGCTTGCGCCAATCGGCACCGCCGAATTCGATCGTCCGGATGTTCGTGCCGGCGGCGGCGACGTTCGCGGCGAGATCGTCCGAATGCAAGATCAGCGCCGCTTGCGCGTGTTCAAGGCAATAGGCCAGCTCCTTGGGATGGAGCTTGGCGTTGATCGGGACGGCGACGAGGCCCGCCCACCAGATCGCGTAAAGCGCGCGGGCGTAGTCGGGCGAATTGCCCGCAAGGATGGCCACACGCGCGCCCGGTTCCAGGCCGAGCGCGCGCAACCCGCCCGCCAGGCGCGCGACGTCGCGCACCATGCCGGCCCAGTCGGACACGACGGCGGCACCCAGCGCCAAAGCGGCGCCCTCGGGATCGCGCCGGGCGTTGCGCAGAAGGTGCGCGGCGATGTTCATCGCGCGCCCCCCGGGGCAAAATTTCCCGCGCGACGGAAGCTCAGCGCGTCAGCCATTCCAGGAACCCCGTCGTCTTGGTCGCGTGGATCAGCCCTTGGACCACGGCGTAGGCGCCCAGGCCGTAAGCGGCGGCGATCGCGACGATCTTCAAATGCGTCATGCGGAGCGGGACTTTACCATCGGGCGCGGGCGGCGCATTATCCTTTCGCAACGACACGGGTACGCCGAATGGCCAGCGCCAAAGTCAGCCAGCAGGAAGTCAACCAGGCCGTCGGTCTGCACGAAAAGATGGCCAAGGGCATCACCGGCGGCATGCGCCTGGTGCTGTCCTTCAAGATCGCCGAGCGGATGAATTTTCGCGGGCGCAATCTTTCCGAGGCCGAGCTGGTCGGCGCCTATCTTTGCGAGTCGGATTTCGGCAAGGCCAAGCTCAGCCGCGCCAATCTGTTCGGCGCCGATCTGACCGGCTGCGACCTGCACGAGGCCGATCTGTCCAAGGCCGATCTGCGCGGCGTGCAGCTCAAACGCGCCAATCTCGAACGCGCGAACCTGACCGCCGCCGACATCCGCGACGGGTTCATCATCGTGCGCGACAAGGAAGGCAATTTCTCGTACCACAACAACCAGCGCCAGGGCGCGGTCATCACCGATTCCAAGTTCAACAACGCGGATCTGACCAACGCGAAGATGAGCCGCGTCTTCGGTCCGCGCACGGATTTGACCGGCTGCATCCTGCGCGGCGCGGTCTTGCGCGAGGCCGATCTGTCGAACTCCGACCTGTCGGGCGTGGTGCTGACCGGTGCCGACCTCACCAACGCCAATTTGTCGAATTGCATTCTGCACGGCGCGACGCTCGCCGGCGCGCTGCTCGACAACACGAATCTGGAAGGGGCGGATCTCACCGCGTCCAATTTCGGCACCAAGGATCTGGCGCGCGTCGACACGTCCAAAGCCGTGCTGCCGGTCAATATCGACAGCCTGGAGAAATCGATCCAGCAGATCTTCATCGACCATCTCGAATGGCTCAAGACCGAAGGGCGGGGCGGCGCGCAAGCCGATTTCGAGCGCGTGAACCTCGCCGCGCTCAACGCGCCGGGCGTCAACCTGTCGGCCGGACGCATGGGCCTGTCGATCCTGCGCGACGCGAAGCTGACCGGCGCCTATTTCCAGATGGCCGATTTCTCCTCGGCCTTCATGGCGAATTGCGATCTGGTTTCCGCGAAGCTTCAGGGCTCGAAATTCGACAAGGCGACGATGACCGGCGTCAAATTGCGCGACGCGGATCTGTCGCCCATGCCGGTCGATTCGATGAACCAGCGCAATTGGAACACGCGGCTGCGCGAAGCCAATCTGTCGGGTGCCGATATGCGCGGGGCCAATCTCACCAAGGCCGATCTGTCGGGCGCCACCTTGCGCCGCGCCGATCTGCGCGAGGCCAATCTCAAGGATGCGATCCTGCTCGATTGCGACTTCACGGGCGCGGACATGCGCGGTGCGAATGTCGACGGCGCCGACACGCGCGGCACGACCGGGCTCGACGCGGCCCTGTAATCAGCGCCGCTCGACCGCTTCTTCCAGGCGCTTGGACAAGAACCAAGCGAGCGCGAGGAACGCCACCAGCAGGACCAAAGCGGTTTGGGTCGCGGTTTCGCCCAGCGCCTTGTCCGACACATGCGCGAAGCCGTAGCCGACCCCGACCAGCACATTCGCCCAGATGCCGGCCGAGACGACGTTGAGCGCCGAGAATCGCCAGCGCGGCATGCTCGACAGACCGAAGGCGAAGCCCGCCAGCCCGCGGATGCCGTGCGGGTAGCGGTAGACGAACATCATCCACCATTGATGCCGCTCGACCACGCGCGCGGCCTTCTCGATGCCGGTGCGAAAACGCGGGAACGCTTCGAACAATTGCGAGCCGAAGCGGCGCGCGAGGAAAAACCGCACCTCGTCCCCGACCGTGCCGCCGAACCACACGGCCGCGACCGTGGGCCAGTAGGCGAGCGCGTCGAGATGCACGGCGTAGCCCGCGAAGATCGGCAGCAGCATCGAATTCCAGAACGCGCCCGTGGCCACGAGCATATAGATCGCGTTGCCTTGCTCGCGCACGAGGTCGAGGATTTGCTGGAGGTCCATGGCGGACTCAGATGGGGCCGGGAAGGGCGCGCGTCAACGTGTCGGCGCGTTCGCGCTCGACTTCGACGGGCATGTCGAGGAGCTTCTGCGCGAAAGCGCGGCCGTCGATGTCGAAAGCCAGATCGTGGCCGCGACCGGCCCCCACCACCGCCTCGAAGCGGAAATGGAAACTCGCCAATCCGGCGAGTTCGACGCGCCGCACCGTGCGCGGCCGCAACGACGATAGCCACGCGCCGATCTTGGCCGCACTGGTGCCCGCGCGCACGGCGCGCCAATCCTCCGGATCGCGCAAGGCGAGCGCGATGACCAGACTGGAGCCAGCCGCGCGCGCGCGCGCCCGGGCCAGCAATCGCAACGGAACCAGGGCGCTCACGTGTCGGCCTCCAGCAGCGAGGTGCGCGGACCGGCGAGCGCATGCGGGACGACGGTGGTCGAGACGCGCCGCTCGGGATGCGCGCTTTGGCGCACGCCGCCCGCACCTGCGGGGCCGAATGTCGCCAAGCCGGCGAACTCGGCCAAGGCGGCTTCGACGTCGGCGCGCGCGGGCCCGCGCACCGCCAGTCGCAAGCGTACGTCCTTGCCCGGCACGACGGCAAGATCGGCGGCACGCGCGCCCGCGCCGCGCGTCGCGGAATCGATGCCGACGATCTCCACCCGCGCGCGGCAATCGGGCGGCAGGGTTTGGAGCCGCGTTTCGAGGATCCTGGCGGCGGCGATGGCGCGGCCCGCGGCGCCCGTGCCGCCATAAGCGAGTTCGCCTTCGCCCACGAAGCCGATCTCGAAGGTCAAGTTGCCCGGCAGACGCAAAGGCGGGGCGCTGCCCCGCACGCCCGAAAGCCGCGGGCCGATCAGCGTGGCGTCGTCCAGATCGAGCGTCACGTCGGGGCCGGCGACGTGGCGCGGATCCTCGAGCCCGTCGAGCAAGGCGAGGGCCAGCCCCGCCACCGGCGGCGGATCGCGCGTGCTCTCGAACGTCGCGAGCCCGTCTTCCGCGATCTCGACCAGCGGCAGGCCGATCTCGCGCATCGCGTCGATCGCAGGGTCGAACAGATCGCCGCCGACCGCACCGGCACCGGCCGCGAGAATGCGTCCGGCGGCCGCGGCGGCGGCGATCCGCGCGTAGTCGGTTTCCGGCCAGCGATGGCAATGGCGCGCGAAAGCGATCGCGGTCGCCGACGGCGCCAGGGGCCCGCTGACGATCGCCTCCGCCCCCTTGGCGAACAAGGCGAGCAGCGGGGCGGCCCCGAAGCGCACGCTCGCGGCGACCAGCGTCGACTCGGGCGGCGGCGGCGGATCGCAAGGCAGGCCCAACAGCGAGGCGCCGACTTGCGTGGCCAGCAAATCGTTGCCTTCGATCGTGCCGACGCGCGGCCGGCGCCGTCCGAGCTTGGCGGCGAGCGCGTTGATCGCGTTGGCGACCGGAGCGGGCTCGCCCGAGGGCACTTCGATGGCCAGCCGCACGCGCCCCGACAGACACTCGATCAGCACGGGACCGAGCGCGCGCTCGACGTCCCGCGCGGTCAAGCGAAGCATCAGGCAATGCGGGCCCGGCCCGGCCAGGAGATGGACCAGCAGCTCCTTGGTTTCGTCGGGGCGAAAGCCGCGGCCGGCATGGGCAAGGCGCATGTCAGGAAAGTCCCGCCACGGACACGAGCGCATCGTACAAAGCCGGCGGGGCGCACAGGATCGGCGCGCCCTTGTCGAGCCCACTCGCGCCCAAGAAATCGTTGGTCCGCCCGCCGGCCTCGCGCACCATCACGATGCCCGCGAGGCAGTCCCAGGAATTGATGTGGAGTTCGGCGTAGCCGTCGCAGCGCCCGGCGGCGACATAGGCGATCCCGAGCGCGCCCGACCCTGCGCGCCGGAACGACGCCCCCGCATCGACCGCGCGTTCGATCATCGCCGTATAGGCCGCGACCGGGCGGCGCGGCGACCAGCCCAATTCGAGCTGCGCGCGCGCCATCTCGGACGTGGCGGCGACCTTCATGGGCGCGCCGTTGCAAGTGGCGAAGACGCCGCGCCGGGCCAAGAACAGCTCGTCGCGCATGGGATCGTAGATCGCCCCGATCTCCTCGCGGCCTTCGTGAACATAGGCGATCGAGATGCAGAAATGCGGAATGCCGTTGGCGAAATTCGCCGTGCCGTCGATGGGATCGATCACCCACAGCGCGCTCGTGTCGTGGCTGCCGCCGGTTTCCTCGCCCAGCACGTCGTCTTTGGGGAAGGCCTCGCGGATCATGCCCATCACGAGCTTCTCGACCGCGCCGTCGGCGGCGGTCAGATAATCCTGCGGTCCCTTGAACGTCAGGCCGATCGCGGCCCGATCGCCGAAGAATTTGCGCTGCAGATCGCCGGCGGATCGGGCGATGGCGGCGGCGGCGAGGGTTTTTCGGGCGATTTCGTCGGTCATAAGACGCTGAAACTACGGGGAAGATGGTCTATATGGAAGCACGATGATCGCGATCGACACCCTGACTTTGCGCGTGGCCGGCCTCACCTTGATCGAGGATTCGACCGCTTTGATCCCCGACGGCAAGCGCGTGGGCTTGGTCGGCCGCAATGGCGCCGGAAAATCCACGCTGATCGCCTGTTTGCGCGGCCTGATCGCCCCGGACAAAGGCTCGGTTTCGCTGCCCAAGCGCGCCAAGCTCGGCTGGGTCGCCCAGGAAGCGCCGGGCGGCGCTCAAACGCCGCTCGATTTCGTGCTGGCGGCCGACACCGAGCGCGCTTCCCTGCTGGCCGAGGAAGAGGCGGGGGCGGATGGCGAGCGCGTGGCCGAAATCCACGAGCGCTTGGCCGAGATCGACGCCTACGCCGCCCCGTCGCGCGCGGCGTCGATTCTGGCCGGGCTCGGCTTCGACACGCGCGCGCAAGACCGGCCGCTGTCGGATTTCTCGGGCGGGTGGCGCATGCGCGTGGCGCTGGGGGCGGTGCTGTTCGCGCGGCCCGACGTGCTGCTGCTCGACGAGCCCACCAACCATCTCGATCTCGAAAGCGCCCTCTGGCTCGAGGATCACCTGACCAAATACCCGGGCACGCTGCTGGTCGTCAGCCACGATCGCCGCCTGCTCGACACCGTCTGCACCCATATCCTGCATCTCGAGCATCGCAAGCTCACGCTCTACGCCGGCGATTTCGAATCCTTCGAGCGCCAGCGCCAGGAGCGCCTCGCCCAGCAGGCCGCGATGGCGTCCAAGGTCGACGCGCAGCGCAAGCACATGCAGGCTTTCGTCGATCGCTTCCGCGCCAAGGCGACCAAGGCGCGCCAAGCCCAGTCGCGCTTGAAGGCGCTGGCGAAGCTCACGCCCATCGTGGTCGAGCGCGACGAGGAAACCATCCGCTTCGAATTCCCCGAGCCCGAGCTGCCCAAGCCGCCGCTCATCACCTACGACAAAGCCTCGGTCGGCTACGTGCCGGGCAAGCCGATCCTCAAGGGGATCGATCTACGTCTCGATCCGGAGGATCGCATCGGCCTGCTGGGGGCGAACGGCAACGGCAAGTCCACGCTGGCCAAGCTGTTCGCCGGACGCCTTTCGCCGATGGAAGGGCGCGAGACGCGCGCGCGCAGTCTCGATGTCGGCTTTTTCGCCCAGCATCAGGTCGAGGAGTTCGATCTCGCCCGATCGGCCTTGCTGCATCTGAGCGATCTGCGCCCGACCGACAACAACGAGAAGCTCCGCGCGCGACTCGCGCGCTTCGGCTTTTCGGGCATCAAGGCCGAAACGCCGACGGGCAAGCTCTCGGGCGGCGAGAAAGCGCGCCTGGCTTTCGCACTCGCCACCGCGCATCGCCCGCAGCTGCTGATCCTCGACGAGCCGACCAACCATCTCGATATGGCCAGCCGCGAAAGGCTGGTCGGCGCCATCGGCGATTTCGCGGGTGCGGTGATCCTCGTCACCCACGATTGGAGTCTGCTCGAACTCACCTGCGACCGGCTTTGGCTGGTCGCGGGCGGACAGGTCGTGCCGTTCGAGGGCGATCTCGACGAGTATCGCGCGCATTGCCTGGCCGAGCGCCGCGCCCAGCGCGGCGGCGGCGAGAAGTCCAAAGCCGTCGCGGCCCCGGCGGCGGCGCCGCGCGCCAAGCCCGCCTTGGGGCCGCTGCGCAAGGAACTGGAAACCGCCGAAGCCGAACTGGCCAAGCGCACCGCCGCCAAGACCAAGCTCGACGCGGCGCTGGCCGATCCCGATCTCTACGCCAATCCCGTCAAGGCCGCCGATCTCGCCAAGCGCCATAAGGAAGCCGTGACCCTGATGGATGAAGCCGAGGCGCGGTGGCTCGCCGCCGCCCAAGCTTTGGAGGAAGCCGATGCGGCTTAGCTTGGTCTTGATGCTGGTGGCGTTGGCCGCGCCCGCGTCGGCCAAGGAATGGGGCGATGTGCGCAATCCCGTGCCGGGGCCGGCGCGCGTGCTCGGCGGGCCGGCGTCGGGCTGTCTGGCGGGTGCGGAGCGTCTGCCCAACGAAGGGCCGGGCTATCAGGCCGTGCGCGTGTCGCGCAATCGGCATTGGGGACATCCGGCGACCGTGGCCTTCGTGAAGGACATGGGCGTCCGCGCGCGCCAGGCGGGGTTCGGCGATCTCTATATCGGCGATCTCGCCCAGCCGCGCGGCGGGCCGATGGCGAGCTTGCATGGCAGCCATCAGAACGGGCTCGACGCCGATATCTGGTTCAATCTCGATCCCAAGCCGCGTCTGGCGCCGGCCGAACGCGAGGAGATCGCGATCGTCAAGCTCACCACGCCGGACGAGCGCCGCGTCGACCCCGCTTTGTGGCGCTCCGATCATGCGCGCGTGCTGCGCTTGGCCGCCGACGATCCGCGCGTCGATCGGATTCTCGTTCACTTCGCCATCAAGAAGCATCTGTGCGAGACGGCGGGTGCGGACCGCGCTTGGCTGCGCAAGCTGCGGCCCTGGCGCGGCCATAACGAGCATTTCCATGTGCGCCTCGTCTGCCCCGCCGGCTCGCCGGACTG
>JAMNXK010000502.1 GCA_023653245.1 Tagaea sp. | reverse complement strand
CGAATGTGTGGATGATCATCATCCCCAACCAGCGCGAACTGGTCGAGGCCACGGCGGCCGGGACGGCACCGCAAGGCAAGTACGCCAAGCAGGCCAAGTTCCGCTCGCTGCACAACAACTATTTCACGCTGCCGATCGTGTTCATCATGTTGTCGAAGAACTGGACCTCGACCTGGGGGCACGAGTGGAACTGGGCCATTCTGGCCGGGATCGCCTGCATGGGCGCGCTCGTGCGGCACTGGTTCAATCTGCGCAACAAGGATCGCGCGCGGGAAAACTTCTGGCTGATGCCGGCCGCCGCACTCGGCATGGTCGCGATCTTCTACGTCGTGCGATAGGCGGCGAACGCGAGCGTCGCGCCTAGCGCCATCGCGATCGGAAAGGCAAGGGCGGGGAACGCTGGCTGCAGCAGCGCGACCAGGCCGATGCCGAGCCCGGCGGCCGCCATCTGCGCGGCACCCAGCAACGCCGAGGCCGTTCCGGCGCGCGTTTTGAACGGCGCCATCGCGGCCGCGCCGGTCGCGGGGACCAGCAAGCCAAGACCGGTCACGAACACGATCATCGTGGCGCCGATGGTCAGGCGATGGAGATGGCCCAGCAGCGGTGCGGCGAGCATCGCGACGGCGCCCGCGACCAGCAGCGTCATGCCCAGATCCAGCGCGCGTGCGTCGGCGCGCTTGGCGAACAGCGCGCCGGCGACGAAGCCGACGACCGCGAGCGGCGGGTAAAGCCCATAGCCCGAGGGCGACACGCCCAGAATGTCGATATAGACGTGCGGCGATCCGGCGAAGAACGCGAATAGGCCAAGGAAGGCGCCCGCGCCGATGCAGGCATTGCGCCGGAAGACCGGATCGGCCGCGACGATCGCGTAGCCGCGCCACGCGCTCTCCTCGCTTGGCGCGGGCGCGGTCTCCGTCAGATTCCGGCGCAACGCCAGCGCCGCCACGACGGCGACGGCAGCCCCCGCGATTAGCGGCGCGCGCCAGCCTTCCGCTTCGACCGCGAGCCCGGCGAGCAGCGGTACGATCGCGGGCACCAGCGCGCCGCCGATGGCGATCGCCGCCATGGCGGCGACCAGCGCTTTTCCGTCGCGCGTGTCGCGCGCGATGGCGCGTGCCGCGACCAGGATCGCGGCCGCACCCACGCCTTGAACCAGACGCGCGCCGATCAGCGCGTCCAGGCGCGGCACCAAGGCTGCGATCAGCGACGCGGCGACGAAGAGTGCGAGCCCGACATCGAGGACGCGCAAGCGTCCGTATCGGTCGGCGAGCGGGCCCGCGACGAGTTGCGCGGGCGCGTAAGCCAGAAAGAACGCGCCCAGTGCGAACTGGATCCCCAGGAGATTCGTGGCGAGCCCGTCGGCCATCGCCGGCATGGCGGGCAAGAAGAGATTGCTCGCGAACGGCCCGAGTGCGGCCAACGCCGCCAGGCGCCAGACCGGGATCACGGCATGCCCGAGATCGCCAGCGCCGCGACGCCCGTTCCCCACAGCGTCGTCGCAGTCAGCCAAAAGTTTCGGTTCTCCACTTTAATCTCCTTCGTGTAGATGCACGATATGGCATCGAAAAGACTCATGCAGCCGCGCGCAAAGCCGCGAGCGCGTCGAGCGCGCGGTCCATGCCGTCACGGCCGAGTTTGCGGGCGAGACCTTCTTGAGCTTGGCTCCAATTCGCGCGTGCTTTGGCAAGCAGGGCGCGGCCCTTGCGGGTGATCGCGGGCGGGCGCGGGCGCGGCCCGTCGGCGGGCGCAAGTTCGACGAGCCCGTCGCGCAGCAAGGGGCGCAGATTGCGGGTCAGGGTCGTGCGGTCCATGCCCAGACGCTCGGCCAGGTCGGTGATCGTCGGCGGCTCGGCCAGCGCGAGCGCGATCAACAAGCTGAACTGCGTCGCACGCAGGCCCAAGGGTGCGAAGGCGCGATCATAGGCGCGGGTGACGGCGCGCGCCGCTTCGCGGGCGTGGAAACAGGCGCAAGTGTTGGCGATTTCGCGCAAATTCTCATCATGCATATACACGATATAACGCATCCCGATGCTTGTCGCAAGCCCGAGATGCGCTTGTCATGCGACCGTCACGAAGCGAGGTTAGGACTCCCGCACCGCGCGGCGATTCCGCCGCTGCTCCACCCCCGGGAGACCCCTCCATGTCCCAGAAGGACTACGCGACCCTCGCCGCCCTGCCGGAATACGCCGGCCTGACGATCGGCGAGATGTACGAGCGCTCGGAAGACATTCCGTCGAACCCTAGCGCCGGCCCGACCCTTGGCGACGTGATCAACGCGCGCCTCGGCCGCCGCGGCGTGCTGGGCGGCATGCTCGCCACCGCCGCGATGACCGCTGCCGTGCCCTTGACCGCGCGCGACGCCGCGGCCCAGAACGTCGCCACGGGCCTGCCGGGCGCGACGTTCAACTTCCAGGAAATCAGCCACGGCGTGGACGAGCGCCATCACGTTTCGCCGGGCTACGACGCCGACGTCGTGATCCGTTGGGGCGATCCGCTGTTCGCCAACTCGGCGGCCTTCGATCCCGAGCGTCAGACCGGTGCCGCCCAAGCCACGCAGTTCGGCTACAATTGCGACTATGTCGGCTTGACGCCGATGCCCGGCGCGACCGACACCTCGGCCGCGGCGATCATGTGTGTGAACCACGAATACACCAGCCCCGAGATCATGTTCCGCGGCGTGTCGAACCCGCAGACGGGCCGCGTCGACGCCACGAAAATGACCAAAGACATGGTCGACGTCGAATTGGCCGCGCATGGCGCGTCGATCGTCGAGATCGTCAAGGGTGCGAACGGCAAGTGGACCTATGTCCGCGGCGGCCGTCACAACCGCCGCATCGACATCAACACGCCGATGCGCATCTCCGGCCCCGCGGCCGGGCACGATCGCCTGAAGACCTCGGCCGACCAGACCGGCCGTGCGGTCAACGGCACGATCAACAACTGCGCCGGCGGCATGACGCCCTGGGGCACCTACCTGACGGCCGAGGAGAACTTCCACGGCTATTTCGGCGGCACGCTCGCCGCCGACAACCGCGAAGCCGCCAACCACCGCCGCTACGGCGTGCCGGGCCGCTGGTACAACTGGGCGGCCTATTACGACCGCTTCGATCTCGCCAAGGAGCCGAACGAGGCCAACCGCCACGGCTGG
>JAMNXK010000501.1 GCA_023653245.1 Tagaea sp. | reverse complement strand
GGCGCCGGAGGCGAGGGGGCCCAACAGCGCGTCGCGGCTTTCGAGGTTGCGCGCGATCACATGGATCACCTTGCCCTGGCGCTGCACGGCTCCGCGCACCGCCAGCAGCCGCGCGCCGAGCACGACGCTCCGATAGCGCTCGAAGATTTTCGGCCAGATCACGAGATTGGCGATGCCGCTCTCGTCCTCCAGCGTCATGAAAATCACGCCGGACGCCGTGCCCGGGCGCTGGCGCACGAGCACGAGGCCGGCGAGCCGGATCGCCGATCCATCCGCCGCCGTCGCGAGCGCCGCGCATGGTTTCAAACCCGTTTTCGCGAGGGCCGAGCGCAGCAACCCGACCGGATGGGCCTTCAGCGACAGGCGCAAATGCGAGTAATCGAGCGCCACCGCTTCGCCCAGACCCATTTCGGGCAAAGGCGGGGCGGCTTCCGGTTTGGGTGCGAGTGCGGCGAAGAGCGGCAAGGGCTCGGCCGCGCGCGCCATCGTGCGCCAGAGCGCGGGCCGGCGCGCCAGGCCCGTGCCCGCGAACGCGTCGCCCTTGGCCAAGGCTTCGAGATCGCCCTTGGACAGGAACGAAAGCTCGCCCGGATCGCGCCAGCCTTGCGCGGGCCGGCGCGCGACGAGTTCGAGCCCGCCGGCCTCGGACAGGCCTTTGATCTGCCGCAAACCCAGACGCAGCGTGGCGGCGTTTTCCAGCGTGCTGTCCCAGGCGCTCGCCGCCACGCAAGGCGGATGGACGGTCACGCCGTGCTCGCGCGCGTCGCGCACGATCTGCGCGGGCGCGTAGAAGCCCATCGGCTGGCTGTTGAGCAAGGCGCCCGCGAAAGCCGCCGGGTGATGGCGCTTGAGCCAGGAGGATACGTAGACGAGCAGCGCGAAGGACGCGGCGTGACTCTCCGGGAAGCCGTAATTGCCGAAGCCTTCGATCTGGCGAAAGCAGCGCTCGGCGAAGTCCGGCGCGTAACCGCGCGCGATCATGCCGGCGACGAATTTCTCGCGAAACGTATGCACGAGTCCGGTTTTCTTGAACGTCGCCATGGCTCGGCGCAGCGCGTCGGCCTCGACCGGCGTGAAGCCGGCGGCGACGATGGCGATCTTCATCGCCTGTTCCTGGAACAGCGGCACGCCCAGCGTCTTGCCGAGCACTTCCTCGAGTTCGCGCGAGGGGTAGACGACCGCTTCCTCGCCGTTGCGCCGGCGCAAATAGGGATGGACCATGTCGCCCTGGATCGGGCCCGGGCGCACGATCGCCACCTCGATGACGAGGTCGTAGAAATTCCGCGGCTTCAAGCGCGGCAGCATGCTCATCTGCGCGCGGCTTTCGATCTGGAACACGCCGACGGAATCGGCGTCGCACAGCATGTCGTACACGGCCGGATCCTCGGCCGGAACCGTGGCGAGATCGAGCGCCGGGCCGCCCGCACCTTCGATCATCGCGAAGGCCTTGCGGATGCAGGTGAGCATCCCGAGTGCGAGCACGTCGATCTTGAGGATGCCGAGCGCATCCAGATCGTCCTTGTCCCATTCGACGATGGTGCGCGCGTCCATCGCCGCGTCGATCACGGGGCACAGCTCGTCGAGCCGTCCGCGCGCGATCACGAAGCCGCCCACGTGCTGCGAGAGATGGCGCGGGAACCCCTTCAATTGCCGGGCGAGATCGAGCGCCAGACGCAAGCGCGGCTCGTCCGGATCGAGCCCGGCCTCGCGGATATGCCGGTCCTCGAGCGCGTTCGAGCGGCCCCAGATCGTGCCCGACAGCGCCTGGATCGCGTCCGCCGACAGGCCCAGCGCCTTGCCCACGTCGCGCAAGGCCGAGCGCGAGCGGTAGGAAATCACCGTCGCCGCGAGGCCCGCGCGCGTCCGGCCGTAGCGCGCGTAGATGAACTGGATCACCTCCTCGCGCCGCTCGTGCTCGAAATCGACGTCGATGTCCGGCGGCTCGTCGCGCGCGGCCGACACGAAACGCTCGAACAGCAGATCGAGGCGCGCGGGATCGACCGCGGTGATCCCGAGGCAGTAGCACACGGCCGAATTGGCCGCCGAGCCGCGCCCCTGGCAGAGGATCCCGCGCGATCGGGCGAACACGACGATGTCGTGCACGGTCAGGAAATAGGGCGCGTAGCCGAGTTGCGCGATGGTGCGAAGTTCGTGTTCGATTTGGGCCGCGACCTTCGCGGGCACGCCTTCGGGATAGCGCGTCCGCGCCCCTTCGCGTGCCAGGCGATCGAGGGTTTCCTGGCTCGATCCCGGGATCGCATCGGGCAGTTCGGGATAGGCGTAGCGCAGTTCGTCCATGGAGAACGCGCACGCATCGGCGATCTCGGCCACGCAAACGAGCGCGTCGGGATGGGCGCGGAACAGCCGCGCCATTTCCGCGGGCGATTTCAGGTGACGCTCGGCGTTGGCGGCCAGGCGATAGCCGGCGCGGTCGATGGTGACGCCCTCGCGCACGCAACTCAGCACGTCTTGCAGCGCGCGGCGCTCGGGCGCGTGGAAATGCGCGTCGTTGGTCGCGACGGCGCGGATCTGCGCGGCCCGCGCTTCGTGCGCCATTTCGGCCAAGCGGGCCTCGTCTTGGCCGTCGAAACGGCGCGCCAGCGCCAGATAGGCGTGCGCGCCGAAGCGCGCGCGCAGATCGCCGAGATTCCGCGCTTCGAGTGCGAGCACGATCGCATGGCCGCGCAAAGGCGCCAGATCGTCGAGGGCGAGCGCGCATTCGCCGCCATGCCCGGCGCGCCGCCGCCCGAGCGAAATCGCGCGCGCGAGCGCCGCGTAGCCGATCTTGTCGCGCGCGAAAACGCGCAACGGCGGCCCGTCGCGCGGATCGAGCCGCGCGCCGATCAGCAGCTTGATCCCTTCGGCTTTCGCCGCGACATGGGCGCGCACGATCCCGGCGAAGCTCGCATGGTCGGCGATGGCGATGGCGATGTGCCCGAGCGCCTTTGCTTGGCGCACGAATTCCTCGGGATGCGAGGCGCCGCGCAGGAAGGTGAAATTGGTCGTGACGCCGAGCTCGGCGTAAGGCGGGGCGGGGGTCATCGTCCGGGTGCCTCATCCTGAGCCCGTCGAAGGATGAGGCCGCAGGATGTTGCCGCCTCATGGTTCGACGGGCTCACCATGAGGCGAGGGCATGGAGCGCTCACGCG
>JAMNXK010000037.1 GCA_023653245.1 Tagaea sp. | reverse complement strand
TCGGCCCCCGGCACGCGCCTTTCGGCACCCTCGGGATCGACGGACAGGATCGAGACCTTCTCCGCGCGGCGCAACAGCGGCAGCGCGTCGGCGACCGCGCGCGCGGATTCGCGCGTGCCGTTCCAGGCGCAGACCACCCGATCGGTCCGGCCCGGATACGTGCCGGCATTGGGCACGATCAGCACCGGGCGCCCGGCCTCCATCACCAACGTCTCGGCGAGCATGGCGGCGTCACCCGAAGCCCGGCGGTCGGGCTGGGGGACGACCATCGCGTCGGCGTGGCGCGCATGGACGAGCGCCACGTCGCCGGGGATGCCCCAGGCTTCGCGATACTCGATGTCGATGCCTTCGGCGTTGCCCGTCTCGGCCACGATCTTGCGCACCGCCGCGGCGGTCTCGCGCACCTGATCGCGCAGCGATTCCATCAGCGAGGTGCCCGCGAAGGCGCGCACCGACGGCGGCAGATTGGGCTCGGTCAGCGCGTGCAAGGCCACCAGATGCGCGCCTTGGTGCCGCGCCAAACGCGCGGCGAAGGCCAGGCGCGCGCGGGCGTTTTCGTCGGCATAGACGACCAAGTCGCGAAAACCGGCGGCGGCGGGATTGTGGGACGGGGTCATGGCGTTGATCTCCTGTCGGGAAAGGCCCGACGCTAGACACTCGCCCCCGCCGGCGCTTTGACCTGCCTCAACCCGGACTCGCTCTGGCGCCCGAAATCGGGTAGCAAATGCCTGTTTAGACTGGAGAATTCCAATGCCCGCCGCGACCCCCGCCAAACTCGTGCCCGTGATTCTGTCCGGTGGGGCCGGAACCCGGCTGTGGCCGCTGTCGCGCGAGCTTTACCCCAAACAGCTTCTCCCGCTGGCCGGCGAGCGCAGCTTGATCCAGGACACCGCCTTGCGCGCGGGCGGGGACGAATTCGGCGCGCCCATCGTGGTGTGCAACGAAGAGCACCGCTTCGTCATCGCCGAGCAGCTGCGGCGCATCGGCGTCGCGCCGCGCGCGGTCGTGCTCGAACCGGTGGGCCGCAACACGGCCGCCGCCGCCGCCGCCGCCGCCGCGATGCTCGCCCCGGGCGAAATCATGATGCTCCTGCCCTCCGACCACGCGATCAAGAACGCGCAAGCCTTCCTCGACGCGGTCAAGCGCGCCGCGGCGGCCGCGCGCGCCGGGCGGCTGGTGACCTTCGGCATCGAGCCCGAGCGGCCGGAGACCGGCTACGGCTACATCAAGCGCGGCAATCCTTTGCCGGGCCTCGCCGGCGCCTTCGCGGTCGAGCGCTTCGTCGAGAAGCCCGATCTCGACACGGCCAAGAAGTATCTCGCCGAGGGCGGCTGGGCGTGGAACTCGGGCATGTTCATGCTCCCGGGCGAATTGTTCCTGGCCGAACTCGCCAAGTTCGAGCCGGCGATCGCGCGAGCGGCTTCCGACGCCGCCGCGCGGGCCACGCGCGATCTCGACTTCGCGCGGCTGGACAAGGAGAGCTTCGCCGCCGCGCCGTCCAAGTCGATCGACTACGCGGTCATGGAGCGCACCGGCCTGGCCGCGGTGGTGCCCGCTTCGCTCGGCTGGTCGGACGTCGGCGCGTGGGACGCGCTGTGGGAAATGGGCGCGCGCGACGGATCGGGCAACGTGATCCAAGGCGACGTGATCGCCGAGGGCACGAAGAATTCGTATCTGCGCACCGAAGGCCGGTTGCTCGCCACGCTCGGCGTGGAAGACCTGATCGTCGTCGATACGCGCGACGCCACGCTCGTCGCGCGCAAGGATCAGGCCCAGCACGTCAAGAGAATCGTCGATCGGCTGAAGGCCGCCGGCCGGAGCGAGGCGACCCAGCACACCGAGATCCACCGCCCCTGGGGCAGCTATCAGACCATCGATCTGGGGCCGCGCTTCCAGGTGAAGCGCTTGTCGGTCAAGCCCGGCGCGAAAATCTCGCTGCAGAAACACGCCCAGCGCGCCGAGCATTGGGTCGTCGTGCAAGGCATCGCGCGCGTCACGCGCGACGAGGACATCCTGACGCTGCGCGAGAACATGTCGACCTATATTCCGGTCGGCTGCGTGCATCGCTTGGAGAATCCCGGCACCGAGATGCTGCACATCGTCGAGGTGCAGTCCGGCGGCTATCTCGGCGAGGACGACATCGTGCGCCTCGAAGATTCCTACGGGCGCAAATGACCCTCTCGATCGGCGACATCCGCGCGGCCGCCGCGCGCATCGACGGCCAAGTCCTGCGCACGCCGACCTTGCGCTCGGCGACGCTGTCGGCGCTGACCGGTGCGGACGTGCGCATCAAGTTCGAGAACCATCAATACGTCGCCTCGTTCAAGGAGCGCGGCGCGCTCAACAAGCTCATGCTGCTTTCGCCGGCCGAGCGCGCGCGCGGCGTGATCGCGATGTCGGCGGGCAACCACGCCCAGGCCGTCGCCTACCACGCCAAGCGTCTGGGGATCGCGGCCACCATCGTGATGCCCAAGGCCACGCCCTTCACCAAGGTCGCGCGCACCCGCGATCACGACGCGCGCGTGCTGCTCGAAGGCGAGACGCTCGCCGAGGCCGCGGCCTTCGCGCGCGATCTGGCGGCGCGCGAGAATCTCGTTTTCGTCCATCCCTACGACGATCCGGCGATCATGGCGGGCCAAGGCACGCTGGCGCTGGAGATGCTCGCCGACTGGCCCGATCTGGACACGCTGGTGGTCCCCATCGGCGGCGGCGGGATGATCGCGGGCTGTGCGGTCGCCGCCAAGTCGATCGACGCCGGCATCGACATCGTGGGCGTGGAGGTCGAGGCCTTCGCCTCGGCCGCCCAGCGCAAGGCGGGCAAGCCCGTGCGCACCGGCGGCACGACCATCGCCGAAGGCATCGCGGTCGGCGATATCGGGGCGGCGTGCTGGCCGCTGGTCGAGAAACTGGTCGGCGACGTTCTGGTCGTGGACGAGCTGGAGATCGAGCGCGCGATCGTGCTGCTGATCGAAATCGAAAAGACCGTGGCCGAGGGCGCCGGTGCGGCCGGCCTCGCCGCCGTGCTCGCCTATCCCGAGCGCTTCAAGGGCCGGAAACTGGGCCTGGTGCTGTGCGGCGGCAATATCGACACGCGCATTCTGTCGAGCGTGCTGCTGCGCGGGCTGGCGCGCGACGGGCGCTTGCTGCGCCTGTCGATCGACATCGCCGACCGGCCCGGCGCGCTCGCCGATCTCGCGGGCAAGATCGGCGAAGCGGGCGGCAACATCGTCGAGGTCGAGCACCAGCGCACGTTCACCGAGCGCTCGGCGCGCGCGGTGACGGTCGAGGCGACGGTCGAGGTCGTCGATCGCGCGCATGGCGACCGGCTGGTCGCGAAACTCGAGAATTCGACGCTGCCCGTCCGGCGCGGCGGCGCTTAAGCGACCGGCGGCGGGGTGTAGTCGCGCAGCACGTCGGGCAGGCGGCCTTCTTCGATGCCGTGGCAGGCGACCATCGCCCCCGTCGGCGCGCGCTTGGGCACGGGCGCTTCGCTCTTGCAGCGCTCGTTGGCGTAGGGGCAGCGCGGATGGAAGAAGCAGCCCGAGGGCGGATCGATCGGGTTGGGCACCTCGCCCGCCACCGGCGTGCGCGGGCGGCCGGACATGTCGAGATCCGGGATCGCGTCGAGCAGCATGCGCGTATAGGGATGCTGCGGGCGGTTGAAGATCGACTGCTTGTCGCCGAGCTCGACCAGACGGCCCAGATACATCACGCCCACGCGGTCGGAGATGTAGTAGACGACCGCGAGATTGTGGCTGATGAACAGATAGGTGAGCCCCAGCGTGCGCTGCAGCTCCTTCATCAGGTTCAGGATCTGCGCCTGCACCGACACGTCGAGCGCGGAGGTGGGCTCGTCGCAGACCAGGAATTCCGGGTTCGACGACAAAGCGCGCGCGATCGAGATGCGCTGGCGCTGGCCGCCGGAGAATTCGTGCGGGAATTTGTCCATGTCCGCCGGCGACAGGCCGACCTGGCGCAGCAGCTCGCCCACGCGTTCCTTGATCTTCGCCGGGTCGGACATGAGCCCGTGCACGCCGATCGGCTCGGCGACGATCTTGCCCACGCGCCAGCGCGGATTGAGGCTGGCGAAAGGATCCTGGAAGATCATCTGGAAGCGCTTGCGGATGCGCGAGATGTCGGCCTGGGCGGTGACGCCGGCCATGTCCTGACCGTCGAAGGACATGGTCCCGCGGCTCGGCTTGTAGAGCCCCACCACCAGGCGCGCGACCGTCGACTTGCCGCAGCCGGATTCGCCGACCAAGCTCAGCGTTTCGCCGCGCGCGATCTCGAAATCCACGCCGTCGACGGCGCGCAAGAGCTGGCGGCCGGTGCGCTCGATCAGGCGGTTGAGCAAGGGCTTCGACACGTCGAAGAAACGCGCCAGGTCCTTGGCGACGACGAGGGGGGCGGTCATTCGGCGGCGGCCTTGTTGGCGGAGTCGTAGAGCCAGCAGGCGACTTTGGTGTCGCCGACGGCGATGGGTTCGGGGCGTTCCTGGCGGCAGCGCTCGAAAACCTTGGGGCAACGCGGGTTGAACGCGCACCCTTTCGGGATCGCGGTCAGACGCGGCATGGCGCCGTCGATTTGGGCGAGCTTGGTTTCGCTGCCGCCGAGCTTCGGGATCGAGCCCATCAGCCCTTCGGTGTAGGGATGCTTCGCGCGCTTGATCACGTCGCCCACCGGGCCGATCTCGGCGATGCGCCCGGCATACATGACCGCGACGCGGTCGGCGGTTTCCGCGATCACGCCCATGTCGTGGGTCACGAGCATCACCGACGTGCCGTGATCGCGGCACAGGCGCTTGATCAGCGTGATGATCTGCGCCTGGATCGACACGTCGAGCGCGGTGGTGGGCTCGTCGGCGACGATCAGGCGCGGATTGGCGCACAGCGCCAGGGCGATCACCACGCGCTGGCGCATGCCGCCGGAGAATTGATGCGGATAATGGTCGATGCGCCGTTCGGCGGCCGGGATGCCGACCTCCTGCAGGAGCTTGAGCGCGCGCGCGCGCGCTTCGGCTTCGCTCACCTCCAGATGGGTGAGGATCGTCTCGGTCAGCTGGCGGCCGACCGTGTAGAGCGGATTGAGCGACGTGAGCGGGTCCTGGAAGATCGCGCCGATCTCGCGGCCCCGGATGCGGCGCATCGCCTCGTAGGGCAGGTTGTCGATACGCTTGCCGTCAAGCACGATCTCCCCGCCCGCGACGCGGCCCGGCGGCTCGAGCAGACCGATGATCGCCGCCCCGGTGAGCGACTTGCCGGCACCCGATTCGCCGACCACGCCGAGCACTTCGCCGGGGGCGATCGAGAACGAGATGTCGTCGACGGCGACGAGCGTGCCGCGCCGCGTCGGAAACTCGACGCGCAGATTCTTCACTTCGAGGAGCGGGCGGGTCATCGGATCAACGCAGTTTCGGATTGAGGGCGTCGCGCAGCCAATCGCCGAGCAGATTGACCGCGAGCACCATGATCACCAGTGCCAGACCCGGGAAAACCGTGATCCACCATTCGCCCGAGAACAGGTAGTTGTTGCCGATGCGGATGAGCGTGCCGAGCGAAGGCTGGGTCGGCGGCACGCCCACGCCCAGGAACGACAAGGTCGCCTCGGTGATGATGGCCAGCGCCAGATGGATGGTCGCGATGACCAGCACCGGGCCCATCACGTTGGGCAGCACGTGCTGGGCCATGATCGCCACCGGATGCCGGCCGATGACCCGCGCGGCTTGGACGTATTCCTTGCTTTTCTCGACCAGGCACGAGCCGCGCACCGTGCGCGCGTATTGCACCCAGCCCGAAAAGCCGATGGCGAGAATCAGCACGTAGATCGCGATCTCGTGATGCATCTCGCGCGGGATCACCACGCGCGCCACGCCGTCGATCAACAGCGCGATCAGGATCGCCGGGAAGGAAAGCTGCACGTCGGCCACGCGCATGATCACCGCGTCCACCGTGCCGCCCAGATAGCCCGCGATCAGCCCCAAGCTCACGCCCAGCACCATCGCGAAGATGACCGACAGGAAACCGACCAGCAGCGAAATCCGGCTGCCGAACAGGATCGTCGAGAACACGTCGCGGCCTTGGGTGTCGGTGCCCAGCGGATAGCGCGGATCGCCCTCGGCCGACCAGATCGGGGGCAGCGAGGCGTCCATCAGATTGAGCTGGCGCAGATCGAACGGGTTCTGCGGCGCGATCAAAGGCGCGAACACCGCGCCCGCGAACACCAGCAGCGTGACGATCGCCGCGGTCACCACCACGGGCGAGCGCTTGAAGCTGTAATAGACGTCCGAGTCGAGCGCGCGGCGCACGATGTCCATGATCGCCCTTCCCCTCAATGCCCGTGCCCGCCCGCGGCACCCTTGTCGATGCGCAGGCGCGGGTCGACCGCGTAGTACAGCAGATCGACCACCAGATTGATCACCACGAAGAAGAACGCGATCATCACCAGATAGGCCGACATCACCGGAATGTCCGCCGACTGGACCGATTGGATGAACAGGAAGCCCATGCCGGGCCACTGGAACACCGTCTCGGTCACGATCGCGAAGGCGATGATGCCGCCGAGCTGCAGCCCGGTGATGGTGATGACCGGCACGAGCGTGTTCTTGAGCGCGTGCCCGAAATTGACCGCGCGGTTGCGCAAGCCCCGCGCGCGCGCGAACTTGATGTAGTCGGTGCGCAGGACTTCGAGCATCTCCGAGCGCACGAGGCGCATGATGAGCGTGAGCTGGAACAGCGCCAGCGTGATCGAAGGCAGGATCAGCGCGCGCAAGCCCGACGTGGTCAGGAACCCGGTCGACCACCAGCCGACCTGCACGACCGTGCCGCGCCCGAAGGACGGCAGCCAGCCGAGCATGACCGAGAACACGAGGATCAGCAGGATGCCGATCAGGAAGGTCGGCAGCGACACGCCGACCAGGCTGACGGTCAGGAAAAAGCGCGACAGCCACGTGTCGCGCTTGAGGCCCGTGTAGACGCCCAGCGGCACGCCGACGAACAGCGCGATCGCCGCGGCGCACAGCGAAAGCTCGAGCGTGGCGGGCAGGCGCTCGACCAGCAGGTCGGTGACGGGCCGCGCCAGGCGGTAGGAAATGCCGAACTCGCCTTGCGCGGCCGCGACCACGAAGCGGAAATACTGGACGACGAAAGGCTGATCGAGGCCGAGCTCGCGGATCAGGCGTTCGCGCGCCTCTTGCGTGAAATCCTGGCCGAGCATGATCGCGACCGGATCGCCCACATAGGCGAACAGCGAAAACGCCACGAAGCCCACGGCCAGCATGACCAGCACGGCTTGCAACAGACGGCGGATGACGAAGGCGATCATCGTTCGATCCCAAAAGGGAGGCCCCGGCGGGCGGATGCCCGCCGGGGTCCCGGGCCCGAGGTCAGTTGACCTTGACCCACTTCACTTCGAGCTGGTTGTCCGCGCGATGGACGACGTCCACGTTCGAGCGCATAGCCCAGGGGATCATCTGGTGATGCAGCGGGATGTGCGGGACGCGCTCGTGATAGAGCTTGTTGATCTCGGCGATGTAGCCGCGACGCGCGTTGGCGTTGGTCTCCAGCTTCACCCGGTCGATCAGACGGTCGAAATCCGGATCCGAGAACCTGCCGTGGTTCCAGATGCCGTTGCCCGGCTGGCCGTCGCGGGTGCGCAGAAGCGACTGCAACGAGTAGAGCGCGTCGTAGGTCGGCACGCCCCAGCCCAGCAGATACAGCGACGTGTCGTCGCGCTGGATCTTGGGGAAGAACGTTGCCAGGGGCTGCGCGTTCAGATTGGCGCGGATGCCGATCTGCGCCCACATCGCCACGGCCGCTTGGCAGATCGCCTCGTCGTTGATGTAGCGGTTGTTCGGGCAGTCGAGCGTGACTTCGAACCCGTCGGCGTAACCCGCTTGGCGCATCAGATTGCGCGCTTCGGCGAGGTTGAAGGCGTAGCGCTTGTCCCAATCCTTGGAATAGCCGTTGACCGCGTCGGGATACATCGCACCGGTGTTGATCGACTGGCCGCGCATCACGCGGGTGTGGATCGCGTCGATGTTGATCGCGTGGTACATCGCCAGGCGCACGCGCACGTCCTTGAAGGGATTGCGCCCCTTCACCGACGAGTACTGCAGCTCGTCGCGGCTGGTGTCCATGGCGAAGAAAATCGTGCGGACTTCCGGCCCCGTGACCACCTTCAAGCCTTGCGCGGCTTGAAGCTGCGGCACGTCCTGCACCGGCGGGTCGAGCACGAAGTCGATCTCGCCCGAGCGCAAGGCGGCGGTGCGCGTCGCGGCCGAGGCGATCGGCTGGAACACGATTTCCGTCACGTTCGACTCGCGCGCGGCGTTGTTCCACCACGACGGGTTCTGGACCAGCACCGTGCGCACGTCGGGCTCGCGGCTGCGGACCATGAACGGCCCGGTGCCCATCGCGTTGCGGCCGGTGAACGCTTCCTCGCGGCCGCGCACGTTCTGCGGACGCATGGCGTTGTTCTGCTGGCTCCACTCCAAATCCATCATGTAGACCTGGGTAAGCTTGTCGATCAGCACCGGGTCGGCGACTTTGGTGATGATGTCGACGGTCAGGTCGTTGACCTTGACCGCTTCGCCGATCGTGTCGGTGAAGATGCCGTATTGCGAGAATTCGTGCAGCGAACGCTGGATCGAATAGACCACGTCGTCCGCGTTGAAGGCGTTGCCGTTGGAGAAGCGCACATTGGGGCGCAGCGTGAAGCGCCAGCGCGTCGGCTCCATCTGCTGCCAGGCGGTCGCCAAGCCCGGCTCGATCTCCAGCTTCTTGCCGCGCATCACCAGCGGTTCGTAGATCTGGCGCAGCAGCAGCGTCACGTTGCCCGCGTTCTGCGAGTGCGGGTCCATCGTGTTGGCGTCGCCCGACACCGACATGCGGAAGGTGCGCGCGTCGGCCTGCGGAACGAGCGCCGCGCCGACGAGCGCAACGGCGCCCGCGGCGATGGCGGTTCGGGCCCAGCGGCCCAGTTGGATGGTCATCGAGGTCTCCTCATGGTGGGGATGCCGTCCTGTTCGCCGGCATCCGCAAGGGGGGGTCTCCCGGAATCGTCCGGCCGGAAAACCACCGCACGGCGTTGGCAACTTCCTTGCCAATTCTTGTCCGCGCGAGGGCTTGCCGCCCGAATAGGCATTTCGTAGCGCGTCCCCATCCGAAAGCAAACGAATCTTGATGCGACGCAAGAACTTCTGCGGAACGCGCGACAGGCCGGCGTCCATGCGCTAAAGTCGGCTCTCTTTCGGGGAGCTTTGCCCATGAACGATCTGCGCCCGCGCGGCAATTCGCTGGCCGCGCGCGATATCGCCGCCCTCGTCCACCCTTACACCAACCTCAAGACCCATCAGACCGATGGGCCGGTGGTGATTTCCAAGGGGCGCGGCGTCTATGTCGTCGACGACAACGGCAAGGAATACATCGAAGGCTTGGCGGGGCTGTGGTGCGCGTCGCTGGGCTTCGACGAGACGCGTCTGGCCGATGCCGCCGCCAAGCAGATGCGCGAGCTGCCTTATTACCATATTTTCGCGGGTAAATCGCACGAACCGGGCGTCGTGCTCGCCGAGATGCTCAAGGAATTGGCGCCGGTGCCGATGTCGAAGATCTTCTTCGCCAATTCCGGCTCGGAAGCCAACGACACGGCGATCAAGCTCGTCTGGTACGTCTCGAACGCCAAGGGCGAGCCCCGGCGCAAAAAGATCCTGTCGCGCGAGAAGGCCTATCACGGCGTGACCATCGCCTCGGCCTCGCTCACCCGCCTGCCCGCCAATCAGCGCGATTTCGACCTGCCGATCTTCCCCGTCGCCTATGCCGACACGCCGCACCACTACAAGCACGCGGCACCCGGCGAAAGCGAAGACGCCTACGCCGCGCGGCTTGCCGACAATCTCGAAAAACTGATCCTCGCCGAAGGGCCCGAGACGATCGCGGCGATGTTCGTCGAACCCGTGATGGGGGCCGGCGGCGCCATCGTGCCGCCGCACGGGTATTTCGCGCGCATCCAGCCGATCTTGAAGAAATACGGCATCCTGCTGGTCGCCGACGAGGTGATCTGCGGCTTCGGGCGCACGGGCAATATGTGGGGCTGCCAGACCTTCGATATCCGCCCGGACATCCTGACTTGCGCCAAAGCGCTGTCCTCGGCCTATCTGCCGATCTCGGCCGTGATGGTGACCGAGGCGATTTGGGACGACATGGTCAAACAGTCCGAGAAGATCGGCACGTTCGGCCACGGCTACACCTACTCGGCCCATCCGGTTCCGGCTGCCGTCGCCATCGAGACGCTCAAGATCTACGCCGAACGCGACATCGTCGGCCATGTGCGCAAGGTGGGCCCACGGCTGCAGGCCGGCTTGCGGAAACTCGCGGATCATCCCTTGGTCGGCGAGGTTTCGGGAGTCGGGTTGATCGCCGGGCTGCAGATGGTCAAACACAAGGGCTCGAAGACCTTCTTCGAGACGACGCAAGCCGTGGCGCCTTTGGTCGCCAAGGCCTGCGAAGCCGCCGGGCTGATCGTCCGCCCGTTGTTCGACAATCGCCTGGCGGTCTGCCCGCCTTTGGTGATCCAAGAGGCGGAAATCGACGAACTGCTTGTGCG
>JAMNXK010000036.1 GCA_023653245.1 Tagaea sp. | reverse complement strand
GCGCTGGCCGAAGGCCGTCTCGATCCCCCGGCTGACCATTTGCGCGGGCCCCATCAGCGATGCGATCCCCACGGCGAGCGCCAGTTCCATGCCCAAGGCTTCGCCGATCGCCACCATCTGCACCGGCAAGCCCCAGCTGACGAACCCCGTGCACGCGAAGGCGATCCCGATGATCAGGAACGCGCGGCGGCGGCGCGCAGGGTCGGTCAGGCCGCGATCGCCCTCGGCGGCCGCGCTGTCGCCGCCCGTGAGATTCCTGGGATCGACGCGCAACGCCGCATGCAGCGGCACGCAGATCAGGATCTGCGCGGCGGCCAGCGCGAAACACACGCCGCGCCAGCCCAAAGCGGGCTCCATCAGCGCCAACGCCGGCAAGGCGATCAGCGGTCCGAATCCGCCCAGCAGCGTGAGCCAGCCGAGCGCGCGGCGCGCGGCGTGCGGCATCAACTGGGCGACGGCGGCGAAGACGGTTTGGGTCAGCACCATCGGCATGGCGAGGCCGATCAACGCCCAGGCGAGCACGTAGCTCGCCAGCCCCGTCGCGAGCCCCAGGAAGGCGAGCCCTAGCGCCAGCAGCACCGAGCCCACGACCAGAATGTCGCGCGGTCCGATCCGGTCGGTGCGCCGGCCGAGTGCCGGCCCGATCGTCGAGCCCACCACCAGCATCACCGTGATGCCGGAGAACACGACCGCCACCGGCAAGTCGAGATCCGTCGCGATCTGGCGCGACAGCACCGCCGGAATGAAGTAGCTCGATCCCCAGCTGAAAATCTGCGTGACCGACAACGCCGCCACGCCGCCCCGTCCGGTGATCGCGGGCATCCTCATCGCGGCGGCAAAGCCCAAGGCCGGGCGCGCTCGAACGCGCGCGCGGCGCGCAGCACGAGACGGTCGTCGTAAGGACGCCCGACGAATTGCAACGCCATCGGCAGACCGTCGGAATGCGATCCGATCGGCACGCTCGCGGCCGGCTGGCGGGTCATGTTGAACGGATAGGTGAAGGGCGTCCAATCGATCCAATAGCTCTGCGTCGCCGGATCGGCGACGTCTTGGCCCGCCTTCACGGCCGTGATCGGCAGCTGCGGGGTGAGCAGCAGGTCGTAACGACGATGGAAGCGGTTCATCGCCTGGATGAGCGCGGACCGATACAGATCGGCGTCGAGATAGGTCTGCGCGGAGAGCGACAGCCCGTGCTCGGTGGTCGCGACCAAGCCGGGATCGGACTCCTTCCAGCGTTCGCGCGGAATCGCCTTCAAGGGCCGCGCGAGGGACGCGCACCACAGCGTGTAAAAGGCTTCGCGCGCCTGGCCCAAATCGATCTCGGGTTCGGCGGGCTCGACGATCGCACCCAGCTCGCCGAGCAGCTTGGCCGCATCGTCGACCGCGCGCGCGATCTCCGGATCGACCTTCGCCGTGCCCAGACGCGGCGAGTAGCCGATGCGCAGCCCCGCGATCCCTTTGTCGAGATCGAGCAGCCACGAGCCCTTGTCGGGCGGCAGCGAATAAGGATCGCGGTCGTCGGGCTGGGCGATCGCTTCCATCATCCGCGCCGAATCTTCGATCGTGCGGGTCATTGGCCCGAGATGGGCGAGCAAGCCCGCCGGGCTCAGCGGATGGGCCGCCACGCGCCCGAAACTCGGCTTTAGGCCGAAAATCCCGCAGAACCCGGCGGGCATGCGGATCGAGCCGCCGCCGTCGGTCCCCAGATGCAACGCCCCCATGCCGCAAGCGGCGGCGACCGCCGCCCCGCCGGACGACCCGCCCGACGTGCGCGAGGCGTCCCACGGATTGCGCGTGATGCCGGTCAGCGGCGAATCGCAAATGCCCTTCCAGCCGAATTCGGGGGTCGTGGTCTTGCCGAGAAGCACGGCATTGGCTTCGCGCAAGCGCATCACGCTCGGCGCGTCCTCGGTCCATGGCCCCTTCGGATCGACATGTTGGGAGCCGCGCAACGTCGGCCAACCCGTGGTGACGATCAAATCCTTGATCGTGGCGGGTACGCCGTCGAGCGTGCCTTTGGGTTCGCCCTTGGCCCAGCGCGTCTCGGATGCGCGCGCCGCCGCCAAGGCGGCGCTTTCGTCGGTCATCACGAAGGCGCCGAGATCGTTCTTGGCGGCGATGCGCGAAAAACACGCGCGCGCGACCTCGACGGGCGAGAAGGATTTGCGCGCGTAGCCTTCGAGCAATTCGCGCGCGGACAGAAAAGCCAAGTCGGACATTGGAACGCTCCGGAAACCGGTTATGCTCGCACGAGCCCTTCCCCGGTTCAAAGCATAGCACCCATGCGCCTGCTCCTTGCGATGTTCAAGCACGAGACCAACACGTTCTCGCCGCTGGTCACCGATCTCGCGCGGTTCGCCGAGTGGAGCCTGGCCTGGGGCGACGACGCGCGCGCCGCCTACGAAGACACGCGCATGCCGCTCGCCGCCTATATGAAGCTCGCGCGCGACCGCGGTGCGGAGTTCGTGGTGCCCGTCGCGGCCGAAGCGATGCCCGGCGGCAAGGTTACGCGCGACGCCTACGAGCGCATCGCCGACGCGATCCTCGACGCGCTCGACGACGGCATCGACGGCGCGCTTCTCGATCTGCATGGTGCCATGGTCGCCGACCACACCGACGACGGCGAGGGCGAGCTGCTGGCGCGCATGCGCGCCAAGCGCCCGGGTTTGCCGATCGCCGTCACCTGCGATCTGCACGCCAATCTGTCCGAAGCGATGGTGCGCAATTCGACGGCGCTGATCGGCTACAAGACCTATCCGCATGTGGACATGTACGAGGTCGCCGAGCGCGCGGGCCGCGTCGTGCTCGACGCGATGGACGGCAAATGCCGGCCGGTCCAGGCCTGGGCGCCGGTGCCGCTGCTCTCGCAGACTTTGCGCCAAGGCACGGCCGACGAGCCGATGAAATCCCTGGTCGCGCGCGCGGCGGCGCTCGAAGCCCAGACCGGCGTGCTGTGCGCCAGCGTGTTCGGCGGCTTCGCGCTCGCCGATATTCCCATCGCCGGCACATCGACCATCGTCGTCGCCGACGGCGATGCCGATCTCGCCCGGCGCGGCGCGCAAGATCTGGCCGATCGCGCCTGGGCCGCGCGCCGGGACTTCGTCTACGTCCATCGCCCGCTCGCCGCCACCATCGCCCAAGCCAAGGAGATCAACGCCGCGCCCATCGTGCTGCTCGACCACGCCGACAATGTCGGCTCGGGCGGCACGTCGGACGTGATGAAGGTGATCGGCGAGGTGCTGAAAGCCGGGCTCGACAAGGTCGCCGTCGCGGCCGTGTGGGATCCGGCTGCGGTCGAAGCGATGGCCCGCGCGGGCGTTGGCGCCACGCTGACCCTCGATCTGGGCGGCAAGACCGCCATGCCGGGCGTCGCGCTCGCGGGCAAGCCTTTGCGCCTGACCGGAACGGTGCAGAACCTGGCCGACGGCAAATGGCGCGTCGAAGGGCCGATGTATACCGGCGTGCGGGTCGAGACCGGCCCCACGGCCGTGTTCCGGACCGGCGGGATGGAGATCGTGGTGACGTCGCGCCATCACGAACCCTGGGACACCGGAATCTTTACCGCCAACGGGATCGATCCCGCCGCAAGGCGCTTCCTGCTGCTGAAATCGCGGATACATTATCGCGCGGGCTTCGCCCCGCTCGCGCGCGCGACGTTCACCTTGGACGGCGAAGGTGCGACCACGTCGGACAATTCCAAGCTCGCCTACCGGTATTTGAGCCGGCCCATCTATCCGCTCGACGCGGAACCGATCACCGGTCCGGTCGCACGGGAGGCTTGATCCCGCCCCCACCTGTGGCATGCTTTTGGCTTCGTCGGCCCCGGCCGGCGCAACGACAACGCACCCCCTTCGTCCGGATCAATCGGGAGGTCCACCATGAAACCCAGCTTAAAACGGCTTGCCGCCGCGGGCGCCTTCGCGCTCGCCATCGGTTTCGCCGGTACGGCCGACGCCCAGCAAAAGGTGTTGCGGTTCATTCCGCACTCCAACCTGCCCGCGATCGACCCCGTCGCGACCACCGGCTACGTCGTGCGCAACCACGGCTATCTCGTCTACGACACGCTTTTCGCGACCGACGAGAACTTCAAGATCCAGCCGCAGATGGTCGAGCGCTGGACGACCAGCCCCGATGGCTTGCGCTGGACCTTCACCTTGCGCGAAGGCATGCGCTTCCACGACGGCACGCCGGTGCGCGGGGCGGACGCGGCCGCCTCGATCCGGCGCTGGGCGGTGCGCGACTCCTTCGGCCAGACGATGGCCACGGCGGTCGACGGCTACGACATCGTCGACGAGCGGACTTTCGCGATCCGCCTGAAGACGCCCTTCCCGCTGATGATCGACGCGCTGGGCAAGCTGTCCAGCCAAGTCCCCTTCATCATGCCCGAGCGGATCGCCAACACCGATCCGAACACGCCGATCACCGACGCGACGGGCTCCGGCCCGTTCCGCTTCGTGCGCGACCAATGGGTGCCCGGCCAGCGCGCGGTCTACGAGCGCTTCGCCGACTACAAGCCGCGCGCGGAGGCGCCGTCCTGGGCCGCCGGCGGCAAGGTCGTGAAGGTCGATCGCGTCGAGTGGCGCATCATTCCCGACGCCGCCGTCGCGGCCGCCGCGTTGACCCAAGGCGAGGTCGATTGGTGGGAACAGCCGATCTTCGATCTGCTGCCCCAGCTCGCGCGCAACCGCGACATCGAGATCAAGAACATCGATCCGGTGGGTTCGGTGGCGATGCTGCGCTTCAACCATCTGCACCCGCCGTTCAACAACCCGGCGATCCGCCGCGCGATCCTGACGGCCGTCAACCAGCAGGAATACATGCAGGCGGTCGTGGGGAATCCGGAGTACTTCCGCGAATGCAAGTCGTTCTTCGCCTGCGGCACGCCGCTGGCGTCGGACGCCGGCGGCGCGGCCGCGTCCGGCAACCTCGATCGCGCCCGCGCGATGCTGCGCGAAGCGGGCTATCGCGGCGAGAAGGTGGTCATCATCTCGCCGACCGACATCCCGACCAACCACACCCAAAGCCTGGTCACCGAGGATCTGTTCAAGCGCCTGGGTATGAACGTCGAACTGGTCGCGACCGATTGGGGCTCGGTGCTCACGCGCCGCGCGAGCCGCAATGCGCCCGACGCCGGCGGCTGGTCGATCTTCCACACCTGGTGGGTCGGACCCGACGTGATCAATCCGGCGCTCCACGCGCCGCTGCGCGGCCACGGCAACGCCGCTTGGCCGGGCTGGCCGACCGATCCGAAGATCGAAGAGTTGCGCAACGCCTGGCTCGCGGCGACGACGCCCGCCCAGCAGCTCGACCTCGCGCGCCAGATGCAGGTCCAGGCGTATCAAGAAGTGCCCTACGTCACCACGGGCATGTTCCAGCAGCCGACGGCCTACCGGCGCAACGTGACGGGCGTGTTGATCTCGCCCGTGCCGTTCTTCTGGAACGTCGACAAGCGCTGACGCGAAACGAGCCGGACGACGAGGATACGCAGTGTTCGCATTCGTCGTCCGGCGCCTTCTGGCCACCATCCCCGTCATGGGGGTGGTGGCCCTTTTCGTTTTCTCGCTGCTCTATTTCTCGCCCGGCGATCCGGCCGCGATCATCGCGGGCGACATCGCCACGACCGAGGACATCGAGAAGGTCCGCCGCACGCTGGGCCTCGACCAGCCCTTCTTCGTGCGTTTCGGCACCTGGCTGTGGGCGATCCTGCACGGCGATCTCGGCACGTCGATCTTCTCGGGCATTCCCGTCTCCACGCTGATCGGCCAGCGCGTCGAAGCGACCGTCTCGCTCGCGATCGTCACGCTGATCTTCGCGGTCGCCGTCGCCGTGCCGCTGGGCGTGGTCGCCGCCTGGAAGGCCGGCGGCTGGATCGACCGCATGGTCATGGTCTTCGCGGTGTTCGGCTTCTCGGTGCCGGTCTTCGTGCTCGGCTATCTGCTCATCTTCTTTTTCTCGCTGGAGCTCGATTGGCTGCCCGTGCAGGGCTTCACCTCGATCCGCGAAGGCTTCTGGCCGTTCCTGCGCCAGATGATCCTGCCCGCCTTGGCGCTGGGCACCATCTACATCGCGCTGATCGCGCGCATGACGCGCGCCGCGATGCTCGACGTGCTGTCGCAAGACTACGTGCGTACGGCCAACGCCAAGGGCTTGCGCACCGACAAGGTGCTGCTCGGCCATGCGCTCAAGAACGCGGCCGTGCCCATCGTCACCGTGATCGGCATCGGGGTGGCGCTGCTGATCGGCGGCGTCGTGGTGACCGAAAGCGTGTTCGCGATTCCGGGCCTCGGGCGCATGACGGTCGACGCGATCCTGCGGCGCGACTATCCGATCATCCAGGGCGTGATCCTGATGTTCTCCTTCGTCTACGTCCTCATCAACCTGCTGGTCGATCTGAGCTACACGCTCTTCGATCCGCGCATCCGGTATTGAGCCGATGGCCCTGACCGTCGTCGGACCCGCGCCGCAATCCGCCCTCGACGGCAAGCGCCGCCCGTGGTGGGTGCGCAACCTGTCGATCGTGATCGGCGGCGGGCTGCTGCTCGTCGCGCTCGGCATCGCCGTCTTCGCCCCCTATCTGGGCACGCAAGACCCGACGGCGCTGTCGCCGATCCGCCGCTTCCGCCCGCCCTCGGCGCAATACTGGTTCGGCACCGACCATCTGGGCCGCGACATCTACAGCCGTGTGGTCTACGGCGCGCGCGCGTCGCTGTTCGTGGGCTTCATGGTGGCGCTGTTCGCGGTGACCGCGGGGTTGTTCTTCGGGCTGGTCTCCGGCTTCAATCGTTGGGTCGACGCGATCTTGATGCGCGTGATGGACGGGCTGATGGCGATCCCGGCCGTGCTGCTGGCGATCGCGCTGATGGCGCTGACCAAGGCGAGCCTGGAGAACGTCATCGTCGCCATCGCGATCGCCGAAATCCCGCGCGTCACGCGCCTGGTGCGCGGCGTGGTGCTGAGCTTGCGCGAACAGCCTTTCGTGGAGGCCGCGATCGCCTCGGGCACCTCGACGGTCAAGATCCTCTACCGCCACATCCTGCCCAACACGATCGCGCCCTTGCTGGTGCAGGCGACCTATATCTGCGCCTCGGCGATCATCACCGAGGCGATCTTGTCCTTCATCGGCGCCGGCCTGCCGCCTTCGATCCCGACTTGGGGCAACATCATCGCCGAAGGCCGCGCCTTCTTCCAAATCCGTCCGCATCTGATCTTGATTCCGGCGGCCTTCCTGTCGGTGACCGTGCTCGCCATCAACATGCTCGGCGACGGCTGGCGCGACGCCCTCGACCCGCGTCTGGCGCGCCGCCTATGACAAGAGCCTTTCTCGGCCACTTGGAACCGCCTGCGTTGGGCTTCCGGCGCGTGCGATCCGCGCGGAGCGGACCCGAAACCGATAGCGGCACTATCGGCGAGGGCCGCGACAAAGCGGGCGCCCGCCGGAACCCAACCCAATTGGGCCGGGGCCTTTTTCGTCGCGGAGGGCGTCGAAGGGCTCGCGCGTATGCACCACTACGCGCCTTCGCCCTTCTCCTACCCGCGACGAAAAATTCCTCCGGCGCAGGTGATTCCAAGTGACCGAGAAAGGCTCTAATCTCCTCGAGATCGAAGATCTGCGAACCTGGTTTTTCACCGCCGACGGCGTGGTGCGCGCGGTCGACGGGGTGTCGTACGCGGTCAAGCCCGGCGAAACGCTCGCCGTGGTCGGCGAAAGCGGCTGCGGCAAATCCGTGACCGCGATGTCGATTTTGCGCCTGCTGCCCTCGCCGCCCGCGCGCATCGTGTCTGGCGCCATCCGCTTGCAGGGCCGCAATCTGCTCGAAGCGGGCGAGGACGAAATGCGCCGCATCCGCGGCAACGAAATCTCGATGATCTTCCAGGAGCCGATGACCAGCCTCAACCCGGTCTACACGGCCGGGCGCCAGATCGCCGAAACGCTGGAGCTGCACCAGGGCCTGTCGGCGCGCGAGGCCGACGCGCGCGCGGTCGAGATGCTCGAACTCGTGCGCATCCCCGAAGCCGCGCGCCGGGCGAACGAGTACCCGCACCAGCTTTCGGGCGGCATGCGCCAGCGCGTGATGATCGCCATGGCGCTCGCCTGCAAGCCCAAGCTGCTGATCGCCGACGAGCCGACGACCGCGCTCGACGTGACCATCCAGGCGCAGATCCTGGACCTCATGCTCGACCTCAAGGAGAAAGTGGGGGCCGCGATCGTGCTGATCACCCACGATCTGGGCGTGGTCGCGGAGACCGCGCAGCGCGTCGTGGTGATGTACGCGGGGCGCAAGGTCGAGGAAGCGAAGGTCGAAGACCTGTTCGCGCGGCCTTTGCACCCCTACACGCTCGGGCTGATGGGCTCGATCCCGCGTTTGGCCGGCGCCGCCGGCCGCCTGACCGAGATCCCCGGCATCGTGCCGCGTCTGACCGCGGCGATCGCCGGCTGTGCCTTCGCCGAGCGCTGCGCCTACGTCACTTCGCGCTGTCGCGCCGAAGCGCCGCCGCTCGAAGAGAAGACGCCGGGCCATTTCGCCGCCTGTTTCGAGACCGCGAGGCTGCCATGAGCCCCGCCCCGCTGCTGAACGTCGTCGGCCTCACGAAGCATTTCCCGATCCGCACGGGCGTCCTGCAGCGCGTCACCGCCAAGGTCCACGCGGTCGATGGGATCTCGTTCCAGGTCAATGCGGGCGAGACGCTGGGCGTGGTCGGCGAAAGCGGCTGCGGCAAGTCGACCGCGGGCAAGACGATCCTCAAGCTCATCGAGCCGGATTCCGGCACGATCGAACTCGACGGCGCGCGCCTGGACGGTTTGAGCCGCGCCGAGATGTGGAAGCACCGGCGCGACCTGCAGATCGTGTTCCAGGATCCCTATTCCTCGCTCTCGCCGCGCCTGACGGCGGGCGCGATCGTCGCCGAACCGCTCGAAAATTTCGGCCTCGCCAAGGGCAAGGAAGCGCGCGAGCGCGTCGCCTGGCTGTTCGAAAAAGTCGGCCTGCGGCCCGAGCAGATGGCCAAGTACCCGTACGAATTCTCGGGCGGGCAGCGCCAGCGCCTTGGGATCGCGCGCGCGCTCGCCGTGCGGCCCAAGCTCATCCTCGCCGACGAGCCCGTGTCGGCGCTGGACGTTTCGGTCCAGGCGCAGGTCGTGAACCTGCTCATGGACCTGCAGGCCGAGTTCGGCTTGTCGTATCTGTTCGTGGCGCACGATCTGGCGGTGGTCGAACACATCAGCCACCGCGTGGCGGTGATGTATCTGGGCAAGATCGTCGAGATCGCCGACAAGAAGACGCTCTTCGCCACGCCGCAGCATCCCTACACCGAAGCGCTGCTCGCCGCCGCCCCGCAGCCCGATCCCAAGACCAAGCGCAAGCGCTTGATCCTGGCGGGCGACGTGCCTTCGCCGGTCAATCCGCCGTCGGGCTGCCGCTTCCACACGCGCTGCCCCTACGCGGTCGCGCGCTGCAAGACCGAGGAGCCCGCCTTGCGCGAGCTCTCGCCCGGCCACAAGGCGGCGTGCCACTTGCGTTGATCAGGCCTTCAGCGCCGCTTCGACCCAAGCGGCGGCGCGGATCGTCTCGGAATCCTCGCCCGTCCGCCCGATCAGCTGGATCGCCAGGGGTAGGCCGTTCGCCGCCTTGCCGGCGGGCAGCGCCAGAGAAGGATTGCCGAGCAGCGTCCAGGACCGGTTGAAGACCGGATCGCCGGTGGCGTCGAGCCCCTTGGGGGCGGCCCCCGTCGCGGCCGGGGTCAGGATCAGATCGAAATCGCGCATGGCTTGGGCGAGCAGATTCCGGCACTTGGTCGCCAGCGCCTTGGCGGCCGTCTCCTCGCGCACGCCCACCTTGTCGCCGCGATCGAGCAGCTCCTTGAGCTTGGCGGAGAGCGCGTCGGCATGCTTCTCGCGCTCGAGCGCGAGGGCGCGCGTCGCTTCCTTGGCCATGATCGCGACTTGCGCGTCGTTGAGCCCGTCGAATTCGCCCGGCATGTCGTACTGCGCCACGCGCACGCCGGCTTTGGAGAGCTTGACGACCACGCGCTCGAACAAGCGCTTGGTGTCCTCGTCGGCCTCGCGCCAGAACGGCGTGCGGCAGAAGGCGATCTTGGGCGCCGCCGTCGCGGCGATGTCGGTCAGGCCCGCGATCGGCTTCGAACCGAAAGCGCGGCGGATCAGATCGAGATCGGCGACCGCGCGGGCGAAGAAGCCCAGCGTGTCGAGCGACGGCGCGAAGGGCTTGATCCCTTCGAGCGTCGTCCAGCTCGACGAGCCCTTGTAGCCGACCACGCCGCAATAGGCCGCCGGGCGGATCACCGAGCCGGCGGTCTGCGTGCCGATGGCAAGCGTGACTTGCCCGTCGGCGACGGCGGCGGCCGAGCCCGAGGACGAGCCGCCCGGCGTATGGCCGGGCAAATGCGGATTGACCGTGGGGCCCGGCGAGAAATAGGCGAACTCGGTCGACACGGTCTTGCCGAGCACGATCGCGCCCGCGGAAACGAGCGTCTTCACGCAAGCCGCGTCCTTCTTCGGCCGATGCCCGCGATAGATCGCCGAGCCGTAGGTCGTCGGCAGCGCCGCCGTGTCGATCAGATCCTTCACGCCGATCGGCATGCCGTGCAGCG
>JAMNXK010000500.1 GCA_023653245.1 Tagaea sp. | reverse complement strand
GCCGATCACCTGGATCTCGATATGCCGCGGCTCCTCGACGAATTTCTCGACGAAGACGCGGTCGTCGCCGAAGGCCGACTTGGCTTCGTTGGTGGCCGAGCGGAAGCCTTCGCGCGCGGAAGCGTCGTCATGCGCGATGCGCATGCCCTTGCCGCCGCCGCCGGCCGAGGCCTTGATCATCACCGGGTAGCCGATCTTGCGCGAGACGAGCACGCATTCCTCGGCGTCCTTGAGCTTCTTCAGATGCCCCGGCACGGTCGACACGCCGGCCTTCTGGGCGAGCAGCTTGCTTTCGATCTTGTCGCCCATCGCCGCGACCGCGCGCATCGACGGGCCGATGAACACGATCCCGGCTTCGGCCAAGGCTTTGGCGAAAGCCGCGTTCTCCGACAGGAAGCCGTAGCCCGGATGCACCGCTTCGGCCTTGGTCTTCTTGCAGGCCTTCACGATCGCGTCGATCTTGAGATAGCTCTGCGCGGAGGGTGCGGGGCCGATATGCACGGCCTCGTCCGCCTCGCGCACATGCAGCGCATCTGCGTCGGCGTCCGAATAGACCGCGACGGTCTTGATGCCCATGCGCTTGCAGGTGCGGATCACCCGGCAGGCGATCTCGCCGCGATTGGCGATCAGGATCTTCGAGAACGGCGGTCCGCCGGCTTGCTTGGCGGGTTTTTTGGATTTCTTCGCGGCCATGGTCATTTTTCTCCCGGACCGAACAGACCCGATGCGAGTGCCACGTGAACGGCCAAGGGCCCGCCCCAGCCGACGGCGACCAGCGGCCACCAATCGAAGGCCGGACCCTTGACGAGATGGAGGAGTGCGAGCACGCCCGTCGTCCCCATCGCGAGGGCGACGTGCAGCTGCAGCCAGAAGCGCTTGCCCCTCATCGCTTGGCTCCGATGAATTCGCGCGCGTAGAGCCAGTGCAGCGCCAGCGGCGGCGCCCAGGCGAAGGCCAGATACATCCACCACGGATTCTTGGGCGAGACGATGAAGTTGAGCGGGATCAGCACGACCAACGCCGCGAGAAAGACCATCGCGTGGACGCGGAATCTCCGGACCTTGTCGGCGCGGGGGTCGGTCATGGGGCTAGGCCCTCATGGTTCGACGGGCTCACCATGAGGGGGGCCTCATCCTGAGCTTGTCGAAGGATGAGGCCGGCGCGGCATATCGGACGAGCGCGCTCACAGCGGGATGTTCCCGTGCTTCTTCCAGGGGTTGGACAGCTTCTTGGTCTTGAGCATGGCCAGCGCCCGCGCGATCCGCGGTCGCGTCGTCGCCGGGCCGATCACGTCGTCGATGAAGCCGCGCGAGGCGGCCACGAAGGGATTGGCGAAGCGGCGGCGATATTCCTCGGTCCGCGCCTCGATCTTGGCCTTGTCGCCCAGATCGGCGCGGAAGATGATCTCGACGGCACCCTTCGGGCCCATCACGGCGATCTCGGCCGTGGGCCAAGCGTAGTTGACGTCGCCGCGCAAATGCTTGGACGCCATGACGTCGTAAGCGCCGCCATAGGCCTTGCGGGTGATGACCGTGACCTTGGGCACCGTCGCCTCGGCATAGGCGTAGAGCAGCTTGGCGCCATGCTTGATGATGCCGCCATATTCCTGCGCGGTGCCGGGCAGGAAGCCGGGCACGTCCACGAAGGTAACGATGGGAATGTTGAAGCAATCGCAGAAGCGCACGAAGCGCGCGGCCTTGGTCGAGGAGGCGATATCGAGACATCCCGCCAGCACCATCGGCTGGTTGGCGACGAAGCCGACGGTCGCCCCCTCGATGCGCCCGAAGCCGATCAGGATGTTCTTGGCGAAGTCGGCTTGGATCTCGAAGAAATCGGCGTCGTCGACGACCTTCAAGATCGCTTCGCGCATGTCGTAGGGCTTGTTGGGATTGGCGGGTACGAGCGTGTCGAGCGAATCTTCCGTGCGCTCGGGGCTGTCGGCGGTGAGCCGCACGGGCACGGCGGCCTTGTTGTTCTCGGGCAGGAAATCGAAGAAGCGGCGGGTCTGCAGCAAGGCTTCGACGTCGTTGTCGAATGCCAGATCGGCCACGCCCGATCTGCCGGTATGCGTCCCCGCCCCGCCCAGATCCTCGGCGGTGACGATCTCGTGCGTGACGGTCTTCACCACGTCCGGTCCGGTCACGAACATGTAGGAACTGTCGCGCACCATGAAGATGTAGTCGGTCATGGCGGGCGAATAGACCGCCCCGCCCGCGCACGGGCCCATGATCACCGAGATCTGCGGCACCACGCCCGAGGCCAGCACGTTGCGCTGGAAGACTTCGGCGTAGCCCGCGAGGCTCGCCACACCTTCCTGGATGCGCGCGCCGCCCGAATCGTTGAGGCCGATCACGGGCGCGCCGACCTTCATCGCCTGGTCCATGATCTTGCAGATTTTCTCGGCGTGGCTTTCGGACAGCGAGCCGCCGAACACCGTGAAATCCTGCGAGAACACGAAAACGAGGCGGCCGTTGATGGTCCCCCAGCCGGTGACCACGCCGTCGCCCGAGACTTTCTGTTCGGCCATGCCGAACTCGGTCGAGCGATGCTCGACGAACATATCCCATTCTTCGAACGAGCCTTCGTCGAGCAGCACCTCCAGCCGCTCGCGCGCCGAGAGCTTGCCCTTGGCGTGCTGCGCTTCGACGCGCTTGGCGCCGCCGCCCGCGCGCGCGTTCGCGCGCTTGGCTTCGAGTTCCTTGAGGACTTCCTGCATGGCCCGATCCCCGGTCTGTTCGACGCACAGGGGTAACAAAGCCGTCAGCCGCGCGCCAGTGTGAAAAACCTTTCCGCGACAACGAGTTCCGCCCGGATCGCGGCGCGCCGCGCGGCCGCCTCCGAATCCTCGCCCCAGCGTTCGATCTGGAACGAGGCGTCGAGCTCGGCGGCGTCGAACGCGCCCTTCGCGTCGAGCTTGCCGTCCGCCAGCGCCAGGCTCACCGCCAGCGAGCTCGTCACCGCCACGGCCACGCCGATCCCGGCGAGCTTGAGGTCGTCCATCCCCGCCAGCGCCTTGCGCAACGCGGCAAGGCTCGACGGGGGCTGCGCGGGTGCGGCGATCGCATGGCTGACGATCAACGGCGCGTCGTAGGCCAGGGCGAGCCAATCCAACAAAGGCTGCCAGGTCTTCGTCTGGCGTGCCGCCAGCTCGGCGGGC
>JAMNXK010000499.1 GCA_023653245.1 Tagaea sp. | reverse complement strand
GTGACGATGTCGAGCATCGCCTCGTCGTCGCCCATGTTCCAGGCGCCGAAGCTTTCGCCCAAATCGCTGTTGAGATCGACCGCGGCCATCTTTCCCTCCCTCAATCGCCCCAGCTCTCGCCGTCGAGCGCGCTGACCGCGCGGCCGGCGACGTTGGCGGCGAGCAGCGCCTCGCTCGTCAGGCCGCCGCCCGCGATCGCGCGCGCGCGAAGCCCTTCGAGCGACGCCTCGAACGCGCGCGCCAAGCCTTGCGCCGCGTCGACGCCGATCGCCTCGAAGCGCAAGGCGGTCCCCGGCGGCGTCTGGGCGAAGCGTCCCAGATCGCAAGTCGCGATGCACGCGATTTTCGGATAGCCGCCGGTCGTGCCGCGATCGGCGAGCAGCACCAGCGGCTGGCCGCCGCCCGGGATTTGGATCGCGCCGTTGGCGATGCCGTCGGACACGATGTTGTGGCCGCGCGCGGCCGCGATCTTGGGCCCGTCCAAGCGATAGCCCATGCGGTCGGAGGCGAGCGCCACGCGCCACTCGGCGCCGAGGAACGCGTCGATCTGCGGGGCCGAGAAGTAGTCGTCTTGCGGCCCGAGCACCACGCGGATCGGGCCCGTCTCGGGCGCCGGCACGGGCAGATGCCTGTCCTCGCCGCCCGGATCGGCGGCGACGGGCAACGCGTCGCCGGCGCGCAAGGGCCGCGCGATGGGACTCCCGAGCCCGGCGCGCGCATGCACCGACAGGCTCCCGAAAGCGGGCGGGCCGAGGATTCCGCCCGCCGCGGCGAGATAGGTGTAGAGCCCGCCGCGCGCGGCGCCCAGCGTCAGCGTCTCGCCGGGGGCGAGCACGAAGCTCCGAGCGAGGGCGATCTTGCGCCCGCTCGCACTCGCTTCGCGCGCAGCACCGGCCAGTGCTATGCGCACGGGCGCCTCCTTGGCGGCCAGGCGCGCGGGCAAGGGGCCGATCTCGATCGCGGCTTGCGCGGGCGCGGCCCCCACGAGCGCGTTGGCGGCCGCCAAGGCGAAGCGGTCCATGGCTCCGGCCGAGGACAGGCCGAAGCGCAAAAAGCCCGCGCGGCCCGCGTCCTGGACCGAAGTGGCCGGCCCGCTCGCTTCGACGAACAGCGTTGCGCTCACTTGGCCGGCTCCGCGATGCGTTCGCCGCGCTCGGCCGCGCGGTCGAGCTTCGCCCAATCGCGCGCCGGCACTTCGTGGAACACGACCGTGTCGCCCGCCCCCATCAGGAACATCGGATCGCGGGCCGGGTGGAAATTCCGCAGCGGCGTGCGCCCCAGCACGTGCCAGCCGCTGGGTGCCGCGAGGCATTGGATGCAGGCTTGCACGCCGCCGATCATGATCGAGCCCGCGGGCGTCTCGGCGCGCGGGGCTTCGCGCCTTGGCGTGGCAAGGGCGGGGTCGAGCCCGCCCAGATAGGCGAAGCCGGGCGTGAAGCCGATCATGTAGATGCGATAGCGCGCGGCCGCATGGCGGGCGATCAGCTCGCGCGGGGACAGGCCGCGCGCGCGCGCGACGTCCTCCAGATCGATGCCGTATTCGCCGCCATAGACGACCGGCACGCGCCAGTTCTTGCCGGTCTCGCCTTGCGGTTTGGCGCGCGCGGCGCGCGTTTCGAGCGCCTCGGCCAGCGCATCGAACCCCACGACGTGCGGATCGTAGCGCACGAACAGCGAGCGGTAGGTCGGCACGGTCTCGAGCACGCCGGGTACGCCGGCGCGCGCGAGATCGGCGTCGAGCCCGAGCACCCGCGCGTTGACGGCCGGATCGACGGTGTCGCCGAACTCGACCGTCAAGGCCGAATCCCCGCAAGGCCGGACGCGGATCGTCTCGCTTTTCGCCATGCGCCATCTTTCGACGGCTCGTCATGGTTTGTCCAGGCGCCCAAGCCGGGTAAAGTGGCGACCCGGAGGAAACGTATGACGGTCGATATCCTGGCCCTGGGCGAGCCCATGGTCGAATTCAATCAGACGGGCGGGGCGGGCAGCCGCGACTATCTGCAAGGCTTCGGCGGCGACACGTCGAACTTCGCCGTCGCGGCCGCGCGCCAGGGGGCCCGTGCCGGCTATATCTCGGCCCTCGGCGCCGATGCGCACGCCAAGATGTTCCGCGAGCTGTGGACGCGCGAAGGCGTCGACCATTCGACCGTGCGCGAGGATCCGTCCGCGCCGACGGGCGTCTATTTCGTCACGCATGACGGCGACGGCCATCACTTCTCGTTCCTGCGCGCGGGCTCGGCGGCGAGCCGCTACCGCGCATCCGACCTGCCGCGCGACGCGATCCGGGCCGCCAAGCTTCTGCATCTGTCCGGGATTTCGCTGGCGATTTCGCCCGAGGCCTGCGACGCGGGCTTCGCGGCGATGGCGATGGCGCGCGAGGCGGGCTGCCGCGTTTCGTTCGACACCAATCTGCGCCTGAAGCTGTGGCCCGCGACGCGCGCGCGCGCCCTCATCGGCGAGGCGATCGGCCTGTGCGACGTGTGCCTGCCCAGTCTGGACGACGTCGCCGCGCTGTATGGCGAGCGCGATCCCGACAAGCTCGTCGATCTCATGCTGTCGATGGGGCCCAAGCTCGTGGCGCTCAAGCTCGGCGCGCACGGCACGCTCGTGGCCGACGCCAAGCGTCGCGTGCGCGTGCCGCCGCATCCGTGCCAGCCGATCGACGCGACCGGGGCGGGGGACACGTTCGGCGGCGCGTTCGCCGCGCGCCTGGTCGCGGGCGACGATATGGCCGAGGCCGCGCGCTACGCGGCGTGCGCCGCGGCGCTGTCGACCGAAGGCTATGGCGCGGTGGCACCCATTCCCGATCGCGCGCGCGTGCTCGCGGCTTTGGCGCGGCGTGCGGCATGATCGCGCGCGGCGGCAAGGCGATCTACGGCGCGCCGCTCGGCATCCTGATGCTCGAGGCCAGGTTCCCGCGCATTCCGGGCGACATGGGCAACGCCACGACCTGGCCGTTCCCCGTGCTCTATCGCGTGGTGCTCGGCGCCACGCCGGAGAAAGTCGTGCTGCGCGGTGCCGCCGGGCTGTTGCCCGATTTCGTCGCGGCGGCGCAGGAACTGGTGCGCCTGGGTGCGGAAGCCATCACCACCAATTGCGGATTCCTGTCGCTGTTCCAGAAGGAACTCGCCGAGGCGGTGAAGGTGCCGGTGGCGACCTCCGC
>JAMNXK010000498.1 GCA_023653245.1 Tagaea sp. | reverse complement strand
GACGCGGCGGTGATCTCGGCCCCCGATTCCTTGGCCTGGCTGCTCAACGTGCGCGGCGGCGACGTGCCGCATTCGCCTTTGGCGTTGGGCTTCGCGATTTTGTCGGCCGACGAGCCGGGCTCGGTCGATCTGTTCATCGACGAGCGGAAGATTCCGCCCGCCACGCGCGCGCATCTGGGCAACGCGGTGCGCGTGCGCGGACCCGAAGCGCTGGCCGGCGCGCTCGAAGCGCTCGGCGCGCGCAAGGCGCGCGTCTTGACCGATCGGGCCACGTCGGCGGCTTGGATCGACCGCACGCTGGCGGGTGCCGGCGCGACCCCGACGCGCGATGCCTGCCTGTGCGCGCTGCCCAAGGCGCGCAAGAACGCCGGCGAACTCGACGGCGCGCGCAAGGCCCATGTCCGCGACGGCGCGGCGATGGCCAAGTTCCTCGCCTTCCTCGCGCGCGAAGCGCCCAAGGGCGGGCTCGACGAAATCGCCGCCGCGGAGCGCTTGCTCGAATTCCGCCGCGCGGGATCGAATTTCCGCGACACCAGCTTCGACACGATCTCGGGCGCCGGGTCGAACGGCGCCATCGTGCATTATCGCGCCACGCCATCGACGTCCAAGCGTCTGGCGCCGGACATGCTCTATCTCGTGGATTCGGGCGGCCAGTATCTGGAAGGCACCACCGACATCACGCGCACGCTGGCGATCGGCGCGCCTACGCCCGAGCAGAAGGACCGCTTCACCCGCGTGCTCAAGGGCCATATTGCACTGGCTTGCGCGCGCTTTCCCAAAGGTACCTCGGGCTCGCAGCTCGACGCGCTGGCGCGCGCGCCGTTGTGGGAAGCGGGGCTCGACTACGACCACGGCACGGGCCATGGCGTGGGCTCGTATCTGTCGGTCCACGAAGGGCCGCAGCGCATCTCCAAACTGCCGAACACCCAAGCGCTGCTGCCGGGCATGATCGTGTCGAACGAACCCGGCTACTACAAGACCGGCGAATACGGCATCCGCATCGAGAATCTGGTCGCGGTGACCGAACTCGCCCCGCGGCCCGGCGAGGAGCGTCCGATGTTGGGATTCGAGACGCTCACCCTCGCCCCGATCGCGCGCGAGCTGATCGATCTTGCGCTGCTCGCGCCGGCCGAGCGCGCTTGGCTCGACGCCTATCACGCCCGCGTGCGCGCGACGATCGGGCCCCTGGTCGATCCCGAAACGCGCGTCTGGCTCGACGGCGCGTGCGCGAAGCTGGCGGGGTAGGGCGCTTTCAAGCTTCCCAGAATTGTGCTATCAATTTGGGGAACAATCGAGGTGCCCCATGGAGACTTTCTCCGTCCGCGACTTGCGCGAACGCACCGGCGAACTCGTCCGCGAGGCCGAGGCCGGCCGGCTGTCGCTGGTCGCCAAGCACGGGCATCCGATCTTCGTGGCGGTGCCGTTGGACGCGCATCTTCTCGAACAGGGCGTGCATGTGGCGCTTGCGGGCAAGCTGTTCGCGGAGGGCACGCTGGGGCTTTCGCGCGCCGCCAAAGTGGCGAAGCTTCCGATCGAAGCGTTCGTCGAGCGGCTGGGCGCGATGGGCATCGACGCGGTCGACTACCCCGGTGAGGAACTCGACGCCGAGGTGGCGGCGCTCGGTCGGTGATTCTCGTCGCGGACACGTCGCCGCTGATCGTTCTGGCGCGTTCGAAGCTTCTTGCAAGCGTGCGGCTTGCGGCTTGCGGCCGGGCCGTTGGTCGTGCCGGCGAGCGTATTCCTCGAAGCGACGATAGAGACCGCGAAGCCGGGCGCGCGTGAAGTGGTCCGCGCGCGCGATTCGGGCGACATCCGTCTTTGCGCCGATCCGGATGGTTTTTCGTCCGACCCGGCGCCAGCTTCCCTGGGCGCGGGCGAACGCGCCGCCCTTGCGCTCGCGCGCGAGCTTTCGGCGGCGGTTCTGATCGACGACCGTGCCGGGCGGGAATTCGCGCGTCGCCTCGGGTTGACGGTGATCGGCTCGGCCGGATTGCTGATCGCACTCAAGAATGAGGGGCGGATCGACGCGGTCGCGCCGATCCTCGAAACATGGCGCGCGTTCGGCTATCGGCTCGCACCCGGCCTCGTCGCCGCCATCAAGGCGCGCGCGGGCGAGGCTTGAGGGCCGAGCGCGGTTCGTGCGACCCTTCGTGCCAAGATCGAAAACCAAGGGGGAGACACGCCATGAAACGCCGTCATTTCCTGGCCGCAAGCGCGGCCACGCTCGCCGCACCCGCGGGCTTGCGCGCGCAAGGCGCTGAAACCCGCCAAGTGCGCATCTCGATCCAGCCCGGCATGTCGATGATGCCGCTGGTGATCGCCCAGCAGCGCGGCACGGTCGAAGCGCGGCTGCGCCAAGCCAATCTCCCGGGCCAGCTCGCCTGGAACCAGATCTCCGGCGCGCCGGCGATGAACGACGCGCTGCTGTCGGATTCGATCGACTTCGCCTCGGGCGGCATTCCGCCGATGTTCATCCTGTGGGAGCGGGCGAAGGGCACGCGCAACGAAGTGCGCGGCCTCGCCTCGATGGCCTCGATCCCGCAGATGCTGTTCACCCGCACGCCGGGCGTGAAGACGGTCGCCGATTTCACCCCGCGCGACCGCATCGCCGTGCCGGCGATCGGCGTCGGGCTGCAAGTCATGCTGGTCCAGATGGCCGCGGCCAAGCAATGGGGCAACGAGCATTGGAACCGCCTGGCGCCGATCACGATCCAAGTGCCGCATGCCGAGGCGTACGCCGCGCTCGGCGGAGCCGTGCAGACCGAGATCACCGCGCATATGTCGGGCCCGCCCCAGCAATGGCTGCAGATGAAGGATCCGAAGCTCACGCGCGTCTTCGAATCGACCGAAATCGTCGGCGGCCCGGCGACGCAGAACATCATGTGGGCCAAGACCGCGTTCCGGACCGCCAATCCGCGCACGACCAAGGCCGTGCTCGACGGCGTGGACGACGCGATGGCGTTCTGCCGCTCGAATCTGCGCGAGGCGGTGGAGATTTTCCTCAAGGCGACGAATTCGAATCAGGATCCGGCCGAGCTGACCCAAAACCTGCGCGATCCCAACGTGACCTTCGACACGACGCCGTCGCGCTCGATGTTCTTCGCCGAGTTCATGACCCGCTCGGGCCAGTTGCGGGCGATGCCGGCGGATTGGAAGGAAGTCTGGAT
>JAMNXK010000497.1 GCA_023653245.1 Tagaea sp. | reverse complement strand
GTCAGCCAAGGCCGCAGCGAACGCACGGCGCTGGCCAATCTGGCGGAAGCGTTGGATCTGTATTTCGAGACTGCGGCCTGAGTCTTTGCATCGGCCTCATGGTTCGACAGGCTCACCATGAGGTTTGAAAGTAGGCCTCATCCTGAGCTTGTCGAAGGAGAGGCCGGCCCAAGGCTGCGTCGGACAAGACCCATCCCGCCTTAAGCTTTCGCATCACATCTGCGAACTTGTAGGCAAGCCGGCCCATCGGCCCTCACCTCACCCGCATTTCGAATAACCGCAGGTCGTGCAGGTGTCGCAGCCTTCCATCCGGATGAGCGTCGGCGCGGTGCATTTCGGGCAATGGCGCGCGCCCGCGAGCCTTGCGGTCGAGCCGTCGGGCGGGCTCGACGAAAACAACGCCGCCACGCCCGACGACGCGCCGCCGCTTTGCGCGGCCGAAACGGCTTGCGCCGCCTCGGCGGCCGTCCCGCCCGAGGCCAAAGCGAGCGGCGGGTTTTCGGCGGCGGGATCCGACGCGAGCGCTTCGCCCGGACGCAAGAATCCGATCTGGACCATGTGGCGCTCGATGACTTCGCCGATCGCCGCGAGCAGCGAGGGCACGTAGCGCCCGCCCATCCATTGCCCGCCGCGCGGATCGAACACGGCCTTCAATTCTTCGACCACGAAGGACACGTCCCCGCCGCGCCGGAACACCGCCGAGATCATGCGCGTGAGCGCCACGGTCCAGGCGTAGTGCTCCATGTTCTTCGAATTGATGAACACCTCGAAGGGCCGGCGGCGGCCGTCGGTCACCACGTCGTTGAGGGTGATGTAAAGCGCGTGCTCGGCGTCCGCCCATTTGATCTTGTAGGTCTGGCCTTGCAGCGCCTCGGGCCGGTCGAGCGGGCGGGTCATGTAGACCACGCTGGCCTCGTACGTGTCCGCGGGCCGGGGCAGCACCTTGGCGAGCGGCAGCGATTGCTGCACGGGCGCGCCCTTCTTCTTGTCGTCCTTCTTGACCGTCAGCACCGAGCCGGTGACGTCGTTGGGCCGGTAGGTCGTGCAGCCTTTGCAGCCCAGCGCGTAGGCCTGGGCGTAGATGTCCTTGAACGCCTCGAAGGAAAGCTCTTCGGGGCAGTTGATGGTCTTGGAGATCGAGGCGTCGATGTATTTCTGCACGGCGGCCTGCATGACCACGTGCTCGGCCGGGGTCAGGCGCTGCGCATCGACGAAATAATCGGGCAGCTGCGCGTGCTCGCCGAACATCCGCTTGTAGAGCCGGTAGGCGTGGTCGGACACTTCCTCCTGTCGCCGCGTGCCGTCGGGCATCAGCACGGTGCGCATGTAGGAGAAGGAGAAGACCGGCTCCAGCCCCGAGGACACGTTGTCGGCCATCAGCGAGATCGTGCCGGTCGGCGCGATCGAGGTGAGAAGCGCGTTGCGGATGCCGTGCGCGGCGATCGCCTCTTGCAGCGCGGGCTCGAGCGCGCGGATCGCTTCGCCCTGGAGATATTTCTCGCGGTCGAACAGCGGGAACGGGCCCTTCAGCCGCGCCAACTCGACCGAGGCCGAATAGGCGAGCGTGCGGATGCGCGCCATCCAGCGCTCGGTCTGCGCCACGGCGGCTTCCGAGCCGTAGCGCAGTCCGCACAGGATCAGCGCGTCGGCGAGACCCGTCACGCCCAGGCCGATGCGGCGCTTGGCTTGCGCTTCCTTGGCTTGCTCCTCCAATGGAAAGCGCGACACGTCGGTCACGTTGTCCATCATGCGGATGGCCAACGGAACGATCCGTTCGAGCTCGGCGTCGTCGAGGGCCGCCTGCGCCGTGAACGGGTCGCGCACCAGGGCGGCCAGATTGATCGAGCCCAGCAGGCACGCGCCATAGGGCGGCAAGGGCTGCTCGCCGCAATTGTGGACATACAGTCCGTTGGCGTCGAAAGCGGTGGGTCCCGGCACGCTGACGTCGTAGACCGTCTCCTCGCCGTCCGGCTCGACGCGCGCGACCGTGGCCACGAACGGCTCGGCGTTGGGTTTGCGAACGTAGGATGCGAGCGCGCGCGCGAGTTTCCCCGCCTTGCCCGAATCGGCGAATCCGATCCGCTCGGCGAAGCGCGCGAGATTGTCGTTGGCGACGACGAGTTCGTGTTGCGCTTCGGTCGGATAGTCCTTGGTGCCGCCTTTGCCGTCGGGCAGCGCGCGTATTCCGGCCGGGCGGCGGTCGCGGTAGAGCGTCGAAACGATCCCCAAGCGCAGCAGCATGCGCTGCGCGGCTTCGAGCGGCGCCGCGTCGCTTTGCGCCAGGCGGACCGACACGCCCTTCGACTGCGAACCCTGGACCGAGCCGTCGGCGTCGAACAAGCCGCGCAGCAAGCCGCGCTGGAACGCCGAGGAGGCGCGCTCGCAAAGCGGCGTCACGGTCTTGGCGCCCGGCGCCAGCCCGAAGGCGAAGGCCAGATCGCGAAGGGCGGCGGATTCGAGCCGCCACTCGTCGCGCCCGGCGATCTCGTGCCAGCCGCGCCAATCCGCGCGATGGGGCAGTGCCGCGGCGGCGTCCGTCGCCGCGCGCATCATCGCTTCGATCCCCGCCCCACCGTCCGGCGCGCCGTTCGCCACGGCGCGCGGCATCCAGGCGCTCAGGATCGCCGCATCGTCCTTGAGCGTGCCGTCGCCGATCAGAAGCCCGAGCAGAAAGCCCTGTTCGAACGTGCCCGCGCCCGCCCAGTCGGGCGCCGCGCGATGGTCGTTGAGCACGATCTCGTCGCCGGGCTTCAACGCGCCGGCCGGAATCCAGGTTTCTTCGCGGCGCCAGCGCGTGCGCGCCGACACGGCGCGGACCTTGTGGTCGGCGGTCAAGCGCAGCGCGAAGCCTTCGCGCGTGGCGAGCTTGACGACCGGCTTGCGCCCGGTGGCGAAAAATCCTTCGGGGCCGCTTTCGTGATCGATCCCCTGCAGCCGCGCGCGGAACGCGACGCCGATCAATTCGCGGACTTGGCGCGGCCCCGCATCGGTATGCACCCAGGTTTCCGCCGTCACGCACGGATTGGTCGCGGCGATCGACTCGGCGTACCAAAGATTGTTGGCGCGGTTGATGCGGTCGATGAAGATCACGCCCGGCTCGGCATAGGCGTAGGTCGCGCGCATGATCTTGTCCCACAGCTCGCGCGCGCGCAGCGTCCGGTAATCCGTGCCGT
>JAMNXK010000496.1 GCA_023653245.1 Tagaea sp. | reverse complement strand
TCGTAGAAGGCGCGGAAATCCATCGCCGTGGCGATCTCGACCGGGCGGTTCAGCCCGCGCTGCAGCTGATCGCGGAAGGGCTGGTAGTTGGTCAGGATCAAGCGCGCGTTGACGTTGGGCACCACGCCGACTTGCAGCGGACGCGCCTGGGCGCGCGCCAGCGACGGCGCGGCCAGCCCCGAAGCGAGCAAGGCGAGCGTCCTGCGGCGGGAAAACACGTCCATAGGCGCCTCGAAAGGGGTCCGACCCGCCACACTAGCCCAAATCGGCCCGATTCCGCAAAAGGAGCGGTTCTAAAGAGCCCGGGTCAGCCCGCCATCGCAATCGATCAAGGCGCCTTGGACATACGCCATGTGCGGACCGAGCAAAACGCAAACCAAATCGCCGATTTCGGCCGGCTGGCCGAAACGCGCGATCTTAAGCTCGGCCAGGATCGCGGCCTTCGCCGACGCTTCGTCCAAGCCCCGGTCCTTGGCGCTTTGCGCCAGCCGCGCCTTCAGCCGGTCGGTTTCGATCCAGCCCGGATTGATGGCGTTGACGCGGATGCCGTCGCGCGTGGCGGGCTGGGCGATCGCCTTGGTGAAATTGAACAAAGCCGCGTTGACCGCGCCGCCGATCGTGAAGTCGCCGGCGGCCGTGCGCCCGCCCGCCCCGACGATGTTCACGATCCCCCCGCCCGACGCCTTGAGCGCGGGCCAGGCGGCACGCGTCATGCGCACATAGCCGTGGAATTTGAGCGCGAACCCGTCGAGGAAATCGTCGTCGGTCAGTGCTGCGAAATCGCCGCGCTTGGTCGCACCGGCATTGTTGACCAGGAAATCGAGCCGGCCGAAGCGGGCCAAGGCGGCGGCGACGGCGGCCTCGGCCGCGTCGGGCGCTCGCAGATCGGCCGCGTGCGCGTGGGCCGGGGTCGTGCGCGACAAGCGCGCGGCGTGCGCTTCGAGCTCGCCGGCCGAGCGGGCGACCAGCGTGACGTTGACGCCCGAAGCCGAGAGCTTCTCGGCGATCGCCAAGCCGATGCCGCGCGACGCGCCCGTGACGATCGCACTCTTGCCGCCGATATTCGGATCCATCGCCGCCTCGCTCCCGGAAGACGGCCGGCACGTTAGCCGATTCGTCCCGGCTTGCGAACCTGGCTTCACGGCCGGCTGTAGAACCCCGTCAGCTCGGCCTTGGCGACGGCGCTGGCGCGCAGCCAACGGCCGATCGTCGCCGTCGTCAGTTCCGGCGGGACCTCCGGCATGGCGACCGACAAGGCGTAGACGGTCAGCACGTAGCGATGCAGCGCGCCTTCGGGCGGGCACGGCCCGCCATAGCCGGGCACGCCGAAATCCGTGCGCAATTCGCGCGCTTCGGCGGGCCAATCCACGGGCTTGGCGCCGGGCGCGGCGGAAGGCAGGAAGGTGCGATCGGCGGGAATGCCGACCACGATCCAGTGCCAAAAAATCTCGCGATCCGGCGAGTCGGGGTCGAGCATCGTCACGGCGAAACCGCGGGTCGTCGCGGGCGCGCCGCGCCACACCAGCGCCGGCGAGACGTTGTCGCCGACGCAGCCATAGCCGGACAGCGCCAGCCGATCGGGCCATGGCACGCCCGCCGCAATATCGGGCGAAGCGAGCTCGAATTCGGCGTTCGGCCGCTCCATGAGCGCAAAGAGCCAAGCGAAGAGAGCGGTCAGCGCCGCCGCGGCGGCCAAGTTCGAGAGCGGGCGCGCGCCGGCGCGGGCGATCTCGGGATCGATGCGGTCGCGGTGGAAACGGGGCATGGCGCGGGATCTCCTTCGATCGCCATTCGAGCGCCGCGCGCGCGCGGCGGCGAACGCGAACTCCTCGCTTGCGCGTGAAGCGTTCTCGCTCGCGCCCGCCCCGGCGCCGCGCGCATGGTCGCGTCCTCACGCCGATCCAGGAGACGCCCTTGTCCGAGCCCGTCCTTTTCCGCGCCGACGCGCGGATCGCGACCCTGACTTTGAACCGGCCCGCCAAACTCAACGCGATCGACTACGCCACCGCCGACACGCTGATGGCATGGCTCGATCGGATCGAGATCGACGACGCCATCGGCGCCGTGATCCTGACCGGTGCGGGCGCGCGCGCCTTCTCCGCCGGCGGCGACATTCCCGAATTCGCCGGCAGCGTGCGCCTGGGCCCGGCGCACGCGGTGCGCGACTTCGCCCGCCGGGGGCAGGCGATGACGGCACGGATCGAAGCCTTCCCCAAGCCCGTGATCGCCGCGGTGGGCGGCTTGGCCTATGGCGGTGGTTGCGAGATCGTCGAGGCGGCGCATCTGGCCGTGGCCAGCGAACGCGCCGTCTTCGCCAAGCCCGAGATCAAGCTTGGCATGCCCCCGACCTTCGGCGGCACGCAGCGTCTGGCCCGGCTCGCGGGCCGCAAACGCGCGCTCGAATTGCTGCTGACCGGCGATCCGTTCGGCGCCGAGCGGGCGCTCGAGCTGGGCCTGGTCAACCGCGTGGTGCCGCACGCCCAGCTGATGGACGCAGCGCACGCGCTGGCGCGCGCGGCGATCCGCCATTCGCCCCTGGCGCTCGCCGCCATCCTGACCGCCACGACGCGCGGTCTCAACCTGCCGATCGCCGAGGGCCTCTTGGTCGAATCCGAGCAATTCGCCAAGATCGTGCCGTCCGACGACATCCGCGAGGGGCTCGACGCCTGGATCGAAGGGCGCGAGCCCGTGTTCGCCGGACGCTAGACTGACGTGCGGCGCAGGGGCTTGAGCGCCGCCTTGATCCAGCCGCGGAACGCGGCGACCTCCGGCCGCGCCATCGCTTCGCGGGTCGACACGAGCCAATAGCCCGAGGCGCCCTTGCGCGGCGGCCCGAGCACGGGCACGAGGCGGCCGGCGTCGATGTCCGCGCGGATCAACGGCAGACGGCCGATCGCCACGCCGGCGCCGGCGGCGGCCGATTCCATCGCCAGTGCGATCGTGTCGAAGCGGCGCGCGGGCGGCGCGGCGGCGGCGGCAGGCGCCGCGCCGGCCAAAGCACGCCAGCTCGCCCAATCGTCGCGCGCGGTGACGACATGCAGGGCGGCGAAGCGGTCGAGATCGGCGTCGGTGCGGATCGCGGCGGCGATCGCCGGTGCCGCGACCGGCACGAGCCACTCGTCGAACAACGACGTCGCGACCAAATCGGGCCAATCCCCGCGCCCGAGGCGGATGGCGAC
>JAMNXK010000495.1 GCA_023653245.1 Tagaea sp. | reverse complement strand
TTTCCTGAAAAATCTAACTAAATCCGTGCGTTAAATTTCAAGGCAGCATGTCTTTATCTGCGGACAAAGGCATCAAATTTGCTATTTTCGGCCCTGGCGTTTGCAGAATGCAAATGTGATCGCCGCCGTCCTTTCCAACCGCAGAAATTTCCGTGACCCAAGCGCTCGCCGATTTCAAGACGGACAAGCTGATCCAGCCGCTGCTCGATCGGCTGCTGGTCGCGCACGAGGCGTGGCTCAAGGGCAAGCCCGGCGGACGGCGCTTGATCCTCAAGGGGATCGAAGCGAGCCGTCTGGATTTCCACGACCGCGATTTGACCGACGCCGAGTTCGTCGGCGGCGCCTTCGTCGAAAGCGATTTTTCCCGCGCCAAGCTCGGGCGCGCGAGTTTCTACGGCGCGGATATCCGCCGCGCGATTTTCGTCGACGCCGATTGCACGCGCACCGATTTCCGCGCGGCCTCGCTGGCCGGTGCGGATCTCGAAGGTGCGGTTCTGCACAAGGCCGATCTGCGCGACGGGGTGATGATCGTCGCGGGCGAAAACGGCGAGCTCGACTATTCCAAGACCGCGCGCTCGAACACCAACGCGGAGGGCGCGTCGTTCGTGGGTGCGAACATGTCCGACGCCAAGCTCGGTCGCGCGGCCGGTCACAAGACGGATCTGACCAACTGCAATCTCACCAACGCGAGTCTGGTCGGCGCCGATCTGACGGGGGCGGATCTGTCGGGGGCGGTGTTCAAGGGCACGGACCTGTCCGACTGCAACCTGTCCAATTGCGTGCTGGCCGGCGCCACCTTCGCCGACGCCAAGATGATGCGCACGAATTTGGAGGGTGCGGATCTCGCCGCCGCGGCGTTCGAAGGCGCGTTCCAGCAGGACGTGAAGCTCGCCCACGCCAAATATCCCGTCGATCCCACGCGCATCGGCTTCGATCCGATCGCCGCGGTCGCCCAGCACGCGCTCTGGGTCGACAGCCAGGGCAAGGAGGGCACGCAGCTTTTCCTCGAAGGCTACGATCTGGCCCACGCCGAATTCGCCGGCTGCAATCTGTCGGCCGCCAAATTCGTGCGCTGCACCCTCACCGGCGCGGATTTCTCGGGCTCGGATCTGACCTTCGCGACGATGCAAGGCTGCCTGCTGAAGGGCGCCAAGATGGCCAACGCCAAAATGCGCGGGGCGACGCTGATCAAGGCCAATCTCATGGGGGCGGACATGCGCGGCGTGGATCTGTCGCCCGTGCCGCTCGATCCCAAGGGCCCGCGGCCTTATTGGGCGTCGCGCTTGAACGACGTGCAGGCGACGGGGGCGAATTTCGCCGGCGCGAAGCTCGTCGCGGCCAATCTGCGCCGCGCGGTCCTGCGCATCGCGGATTTCACCGATGCCGATCTGCGCCACGCCAACATCCAGCGCGCCGATCTGACCGGAACGATCTTCGCCGGCGCGAAGCGCTGAGCGCTAGCGCCGCGCGGGCCGGCCGACCGGCGGCCCGGTGTCGAGTTCCATGCGCTCGATATTGGCGCGCGCGATGTCGCCCGCTTCGCCGTCGGGATCGATCAGCAGCACTTGGCGGAAATCGCGCCGTGCGGCTTGCTTGTCGCCTTTGAGCCGGTTGGCGATGCCGCGCTCGAGCCAGGAATCGGCCAGGCGCGGCGCCAATTCGACCGCGCGTTCCGCGTCGTGGGCGGCGAGGTCGAGCGCGTCGACCCTGCGATAGGCGGCCGCGCGCAGCGCGTAGACTTCGCCGCGCCGCGGATCGAGCTCGACCGCGCGGTCGAGCTCGTCGATCGCCTCCCAATCCTGGCCCAGCGCCCCCAGCGCTTCGGCGCGATCGAGGCGATAGGCGGGCGCTTCGGGTGCGATGCCGATCGCCGCGTCGAACGCGGCCAGCGCGCGCGCCGGCTCGCCCGCGATCATCCAGGCGTGGCCGGCTTGCGAGACCAGGCTCGCGCGCAAGATCGGGCGGCGGTCGCGCGTGCGCTCGGCCAGATCGGTGAACGCCGCCGCCGACGCGCGGAAGCGGCCCTGGGCGTAGAGTGCTATCGCCGCGCAGTGCCACGCGGGCTCGCCGCCGCCGCGCGCTTGCGCCCAACCCATCGCGTCCTCGTAGGCCGCTTCGGGCTCGCGCTCGGCGCGCGCCAAGCAGCGCTCGTACTCGCCGCGCGCTTCGGCGGCGGGCTCGATGCGCGTCGCGGGCCTGGGCGGCACCGGGCGCGGCGGCGCGGGGAAGGTCTCGGTCGCGCGGCTCGGGCGGTTCTGGGCGGCGAGCGGCGCCGGCCAAACCAGCGCGAGCGCTGCGGCGAGGAGAAGGAAGCGGAACATGCGCTCGGGGGTGTAGCGCGAAGCCGGGTTTCGCGCCATATGGATCGGATGGAGCTTCGTTTCGCCGGCGGCTTGCCGCCGCATCCCGCGCGCGCCAACCGGCTGTTCTGTTTCGGCCTCGGTTTTTCGGCGCTGACGCTCGCCCGGCGCTTGATCGCCAAACGCTGGCGCGTGGCGGGCACCGTCCGCTCGGCCGAGAAGGCCGCCGCCTTGGCCGAGGACGGCATCGAGACCTTCGTGTTCGATCGCGGCCGCCCGCTCGACCCGGCGGCGCTCGCCGGAACGACGCATCTGCTATCGAGCGTGCCGCCCGACGACGCGGGCGATCCGGTGCTCGACGCGCATGGCGCCGATCTCTTGCGTCTCGAAGGCGTCAAATGGACCGGCTATCTCTCGACCACCGGCGTCTACGGCGATCGCGACGGCGACTGGGTCGACGAGCGCGCCTCGTTGCGCCCCTCGGGCAAGCGCGGGGCCGCGCGCGTCGCGGCCGAAGAAGCGTGGCGCGCGCTCGGCCGCGTCGGGCACAAGGTGCATGTGTTCCGCCTCGCGGGAATCTACGGGCCCGGGCGCAGCGCGCTCGACACGGTGCGCGCGGGCCGCGCCAAGCGCGTGGTCAAGCCCGGCCAGGTGTTCGGGCGCATCCATGTCGAGGACATCGCCACCCTCCTCGAAGCCTCGATCGCCAAACCCGAGACCGATGCGATCTACAACGTCGCCGACGACGATCCCGCCCCGCCGCAGGACGTGATCGCCTATGCCTGCGCGCTGCTCGGCGTGCCGGCGCCGCCCGAGATCCCCTACGCGATCGCCGCCAAGGACATGAGCGAGATGGCGCGCAGTTTTTACGCCGAGTCCAA
>JAMNXK010000035.1 GCA_023653245.1 Tagaea sp. | reverse complement strand
TTCCGCACGACCGACGTGACGGGGATGGTGCATCTGCCGGAAGGCACGGAGATGGTGATGCCCGGCGACAACATCGCCATGGAAGTGCACCTGATCGCGCCGATCGCGATGGACGAGGGCTTGCGCTTCGCCATCCGCGAAGGCGGGCGTACCGTCGGTGCGGGCGTCGTCGCCAAGATCATCGAGTAGCGCCAAGTCTTTCGAGTTGGAATGGCGCGCGCTTAGGAGTGTAGCTCAATTGGTAGAGCACCGGTCTCCAAAACCGGGGGCTGGGGGTTCGAGCCCCTCCACTCCTGCCAAGCGCGCCGCGCGGATACGAACGAGTTTTACGGATTGGAATTGACGGCATGATGCCGCAAACGGGACAGAAGACGAGTGCGGGCGAGTTCGTCCGCCAAGTGCGCCAGGAGGCCAACAAGGTCACCTGGCCCACGCGCAAGGAAACGCTCGTGACCACCGCCATGGTGTTCGCGATGTCGTTCCTCGCGGCGATCTTCTTTTTCGTCGTCGACTGGGTGGTGTCGCACGGCGTTCGGCTCATCCTTGGTTTGGGAGGCTGAACGGCAATGGCGATGCGCTGGTACGTGCTGCACGTCTATTCGGGCTTCGAGAAGAAGGTCGCGACGACGATCAAGGAGCAGGCCGTGTTGAAGGGCCTCGCTCCGCTGGTCGAAGAAGTGATGGTGCCCGTCGATTCCGTGGTCGAGGTGCGCAAGGGCAACAAGAAGGTCTCGGCGGAGCGCAAGTTCTTCCCCGGCTACGTGCTCGCGCGCATGGATCTGACGGACGAGACCTGGCACCTGGTCAAGAACACGCCGAAGGTGACGGGTTTCCTGGGTGCGGGCGGCAAGCCGTCGCCGATCTCCGACGGGGAGGCCGATCGCCTCCTGCGCCAGATGAAGGAAGGCATCGAGAAGCCCAAGCCCGCCGTGACCTACGAGATCGGCGAGCAGGTGCGCGTGACGGACGGTCCCTTCACCTCGTTCAACGGTCTGGTCGAAGAGATCGACGAGGAGAAGTCCCGTCTCAAAGTTTCGGTCTCGATCTTCGGCCGGCCGACGCCGGTCGAGCTGGAATACGGCCAGGTCGAGAAAGTCTGAGTCGGATTCGCCGGTCGCCCGGATGCGGCGGCCGATCGGCGGATCTTGGTGCAACGTGGCGACATGACCGGCTTCCTCCCGCAAATCAGGGGGGCCGGCAGCCAAAAGGAGAGAGACGATGGCGAAAAAGATCGTCGGGTACATCAAGCTGCAAGTACCCGCGGGCAAGGCGAATCCCTCGCCGCCCATCGGGCCGGCGCTGGGTCAGCGCGGCCTGAACATCATGGAGTTCTGCAAGCAGTTCAACGCGCAGACCCAGAAGCTGGAAGCCGGCATGCCGATTCCCGTGGTCATCACGGCCTATGGCGACCGGACGTTCACCTTCGTGATGAAGACGCCGCCGGCGAGCTACTTCCTCAAGCAGGCCGCGAAGATCGAGTCCGGATCCAAGACGCCGGGCCGCGACAAGGCGGGCAAGGTCACCAAGGCCCAGCTGCGCGAGATCGCCGAGAAGAAGATGGTCGACCTCAACGCCAACGACGTCGACGCCGCGATGAAGATGATCGCCGGTTCCGCCCGTTCGATGGGCCTCGAAGTGGTGGAGGGCTGACCATGGCTCGTTCCGGCAAGCGCATGAAGAAGGCCCTCGAGGGTCTCGATCGCGACAAGCTCTATTCGATCGACGAGGCGGTGAAGATCGTCAAGTCGCGCGCCAGCACCAAGTTCAACGAGACCGTCGAGGTCGCGATGAATCTGGGCGTCGACCCGCGCCAGGCGGACCAGCAGGTCCGCGGCATGGTCGCGCTGCCCAACGGCACGGGCAAGACCGTGCGCGTGGCGGTGTTCGCCAAGGGTCCGAAGGTCGCCGAGGCGCAAGCCGCCGGTGCCGATCTGGTCGGCGGCGACGATCTGGCCGAGAAGGTGCTCGCGGGGCAGATCGATTTCGACCGCGTCATCGCCGCGCCCGACATGATGGGCGTGGTGGGCAAGCTCGGCAAAGTGCTCGGCCCCCGCGGCCTGATGCCGAACCCCAAGCTCGGCACGGTCACGCCCAACGTCGCCCAGGCGGTGAAGGACGCGAAGGCGGGCCAAGTCGAATTCCGCGTCGACAAGACCGGCAACATCAACGCCGGTGTCGGCAAGGTGAAGTTCGACGAAGCCCAGCTCGCCCAGAACCTGAAGGCGTTCCTCGACGCGATCGTCAAGGCGCGGCCCTCGGGCGTGAAGGGCAACTACATCAAGAAAGTGACGCTCAGCTCCACCATGGGGCCGGGCGTCAAGCTCGACATCGCGGCGTTCGGCGGCCAAGCGGCCCCGGCGCAAGCCGCGTAGGCGGGAAGAAGAGTTTCCGTTCGCCTCGGCTTCGGCCGAAGCGGGCGGAAGGCGGGATCGCGAGATCCCGCCACCCTGTCCGAGACTGCAGGCGCCGAGGGTTCCCCGGAACCCGACGCTTAATCGCCCGAAAGGGTGGCCCGCATAGACGGAGGCGACAAATCGCAAGTCCCCGCTTCGACGGCGGGGCCTGGCGGGTTGGAACTTCTGGGACAGGTCGAGCGAGGTCTCGGCCTTTTCCGCCGGCGGTTCGCCGCCGGCTCGGGGGCCGAGGCTCTTGTGAAACTGTCCCGGCGTCGGCGACGGCATCGGGACGAACCAGGAGACGATCGTGGACCGTACACAAAAGAAGGAGCTGGTCGACAGCCTTCACGGACTGATCAAGAACGCCGGCGTGGTCGTCGTGACCAAGCAAGCGGGCTTGACCGTGGCGGAAGTCACCGAGCTGCGCCGCAACATGCGGTCGGCCGGCGCCAGCTTCAAAGTGTCGAAGAACCGGCTCACGCGTCGTGCTCTGGACGGCACGAAATACGCCCATCTCGGCGCTTCGCTGAAGGGACCGACGGCCATCGCCTACTCCACCGATCCGGTGGCGGCGGCGAAGGTGGCGGTCGCCTACGCGGCGAAGAACGAGAAGCTGACCATCGTAGCCGGCGGCCTCGGCGAGCGTGCGCTCGACGTGGCCGCGGTCAAGGCTTTGGCGACGCTGCCCTCCTTGCCGGAGATGCGCGCCAAATTCCTGGGCCTCCTCAACGCGCCGGCGACCCGGCTCGCGACCGTCCTCGGTGCCCCAGCGGCCCAGGTGGCGCGCGTCATCGCCGCCCACGCGAAGAAGCAAGACGCCGCGTAGAGCCGAACCCCAACCAGCCAACCCGCAAGACCCAAATAGGAGTGCATTGAAATGGCCGATCTCGCCAAACTGGTCGACGAACTGTCGAGCCTGACCGTTCTGGAAGCCGCCGAACTGACCAAGCTGCTCGAAACCAAGTGGGGCGTCTCCGCCGCGGCACCGGTGGCCGTGGCCGCCGCCGCCGCCGGTGGCGGTGCCGCCGCCGCCGCCGCCGCCGAGCAGACCGAGTTCACCGTGATCCTCGCCGCCGCCGGCGACAAGAAGATCAACGTGATCAAGGTCGTGCGCGAAATCACGGGCCTGGGCCTCAAGGAAGCCAAGGACCTGGTCGAAGGCGCGCCCAAGCCGGTCAAGGAAGGCGCCAACAAGGACGACGCCGCCAAGTTCAAGAAGGCGCTCGAAGAGCAAGGCGCCACCGTCGAAGTCAAGTAAGCCGAAATCCGGTCGGACCGTCCCGCGCTTGGTCGCGCGAGGCGGTCCTTCCGGTCGGGCGCCGTTTCCCCGCTTGGAAGAACGGCAACGGATTTTGGTCCTTCGGACCGCATGAGGGTCGACATGTTGCAGACGGTGATGGGTCGCAAGCGCATCCGCAAAAGCTTCGGGCGTATTCCGGACGTGGCGCCGATGCCGAACCTCATCGAAGTGCAGATGAGCTCCTACGCGCAATTCCTGCAGATGGGCGTGTCGCCCGCCGAGCGCCGTCCGCTCGGCCTGCAGGAGGTTTTCCGCTCGGTGTTCCCGATCAAGGATTTCTCCGAGCGCGCGCAGCTCGAATTCGTGCGCTACGAGCTCGAGGATCCCAAATACGACGTCGAGGAGTGCCAGCAGCGCGGCATGACCTTCGCCGCCCCCCTGAAGGTGACGTTGCGCCTGGTCGTGTGGGACGTCGACGAGGACACCGGCTCGCGCTCGATCCGCGACATCAAGGAGCAGGACGTCTACATGGGCGACATGCCGCTCATGACCGACAAGGGCACGTTCATCATCAACGGCACCGAGCGCGTCATCGTCAGCCAGATGCACCGCTCGCCCGGCGTGTTCTTCGACCACGACCGCGGCAAGACCCACGCCTCGGGCAAGTATCTGTTCGCCGCGCGCGTGATTCCCTATCGCGGCTCGTGGCTCGATTTCGAGTTCGACGCCAAGGACCTCGTCTACGTGCGCATCGACCGCCGCCGCAAGCTGCCGGTCACCACCTTCCTGATGGCGCTCGACGACGCGCGCTCGGCCAAGCTGCGCGAAGACCGCCAGGCGATCGGCAAGGATCTGGAATTGGGCGAGTCCGTCGGCATGTCGGCCGAGGAAATCCTGGCCAATTTCTACGGCCAGGTCGTCTACAAGAAGGGCAAGCAAGGCTGGCAGACGGCGTTCGACGGCGAGCGCATGCGCGGCCAGAAGCTGCTCTCCGACCTGATCGACGCCAAGACCGGCAAGGTCCTGGCCGAGAAGGACGCCAAGGTCACGCCGCGTCTGGCCAAGAAGCTGAAGGACGAGGGCGTCAAGGACGTGCTCGCCACCGCCGAAGATCTCAAGGGCCGCTACGTCGCCGTCGATATCATCGACGACGCGACGGGCGAGATCCATGTCGAGGCCGGCGACGAGCTGACCCCGCAGAACCTCAAGCTGCTGGAAGAGGCGGGCGTCAAGGAAATCCCGACGCTGCACATCGACCACATCAATGTCGGCCCCTACATGCGCAACACGCTGAAGGCCGACAAGAACGGCAGCCGCGAGGAAGCGCTGATCGAGATCTACCGCGTCATGCGCCCGGGCGAGCCGCCGACGCTGGAGACGGCCGAAGCGCTGTTCAAGGGCCTGTTCTTCGACTCGGAGCGCTACGATCTTTCGGCCGTCGGCCGCGTGAAGATGAACGCGCGCCTGCAGCAGCAAGTCGCCGACACCGTGCGCATCCTGCGCAAGGAGGACATCCTGTCCATCGTCAAGACGCTGTGCGAGCTCAAGGACGGGCGCGGCGAAATCGACGACATCGACCATCTCGGCAACCGGCGCGTCCGCTCGGTGGGCGAGCTGATGGAGAACCAGTACCGCGTCGGTCTGCTGCGCATGGAGCGCGCGATCCGCGAGCGCATGTCCACGGTCGAGATCGACTCGGTCATGCCGCACGACCTGATCAACGCCAAGCCCGCGGCCGCGGCCGTGCGCGAGTTCTTCGGCTCGTCGCAGCTCTCGCAGTTCATGGACCAGACCAACCCGCTTTCGGAGATCACGCACAAGCGCCGCCTCTCGGCCCTCGGGCCGGGCGGTCTCACGCGCGAGCGCGCGGGCTTCGAAGTGCGCGACGTGCACCCGACGCATTACGGCCGCATCTGCCCGATCGAAACGCCGGAAGGTCCGAATATCGGCCTGATCAACAGCCTGGCGACCTACGCGCGCGTCAACCAGTACGGCTTCATCGAGAGCCCGTACCGCAAGGTCAAGGACGGCAAGGCGAGCGACGAGGTGATCTATCTCTCCGCCATGGAGGAAGGCCGCTACCACGTCGCCCAGGCCAACACCGAGACCGACGCCAAGGGCCGCATCACCGCCGAGCTCGTCAACTGCCGCAAGAGCGGCGACGCGTTCCTGGTCAAGCCCGAGCAAGTCGATCTCATGGACGTCTCGCCCCGGCAGCTCGTGTCGGTCGCCGCGGCGCTGATCCCGTTCCTCGAGAACGACGACGCCAACCGCGCGCTGATGGGCTCGAACATGCAGCGCCAGGCCGTGCCGCTGATCCGCGCCGAGGCGCCGATCGTGGGCACGGGCATGGAAGGCAAGGTCGCGCGCGATTCGGGGGCGGCCATCGCCGCCAAGCGCGTGGGCGTCGTCGACCAAGTCGACGCCACCCGCATCGTCGTGCGCGCGACCGAGGAAATGTCCTCGGCCGCGTCGGGCGTGGATATCTACCGCCTGCTCAAGTTCCAGCGCTCGAACCAGAACACCTGCATCACCCAGCGTCCGCTGGTGAAGAAGGGCGACATGGTCAAGGCCGGCGACATCATCGCCGACGGCCCATCGACCGAGCTGGGCGAATTGGCCCTGGGCCGCAACGTGCTGTGCGCGTTCATGCCCTGGAACGGCTACAACTTCGAAGACTCGATCCTGATCTCCGAGCGCATCGTGTCGGACGACGTGTTCACGTCGATCCACATCGAGGAGTTCGAGGTCATGGCCCGCGACACCAAGCTGGGCCAGGAGGACATCACCCGCGACATCCCGAACGTCGGCGAGGAAGCGCTCAAGAACCTCGACGAGGCCGGCATCGCCTATATCGGCGCCGAAGTGAAGCCGGGCGACATCCTGGTCGGCAAGGTCACGCCGAAGGGCGAAAGCCCGATGACGCCCGAGGAAAAGCTCCTGCGCGCCATCTTCGGCGAAAAGGCCTCCGACGTGCGCGACACGTCGTTGCGCCTGCCGCCGGGCGTGTCGGGCACGGTCGTGGAAGTGCGCGTCTTCTCCCGCCGCGGCGTGGACAAGGACGAGCGCGCGCTGCAGATCGAGCGTTCGGAAATCGAGCGTCTGGCCAAGGACCGCGACGACGAGCGCGCGATCCTGGAGCGCTCGGTCGCCGGGCGCCTGAAGGCGATCCTGGTCGGCGAGAGCTTCGCCGGCGGTCTCAAGGGTCCCAAGGCCGGCACCAAGATCGACGAAGCCTTCCTGGCGGAGTTCACGCCCGGGCAGTGGCGTTCGATCGTGGTCAAGAACGACAAGCCGATGCAGGACGTCGAGGCGCTGAAGAAGCAGTTCGACGAGTCGGTGCGCGCGCTCGAGCGGCGCTTCGAGGACAAGGTCGAGAAGCTGCAGCGCGGCGACGAGCTTCCGCCCGGCGTGATGAAGATGGTCAAGGTGTTCGTCGCGGTGAAGCGCAAGCTGCAGCCCGGCGACAAGATGGCCGGCCGTCACGGCAACAAGGGCGTCATCAGCCGCATCATGCCGGCCGAGGACATGCCCTATCTCGACGACGGCACGCCGGTCGATCTCGTGCTCAATCCGCTGGGCGTGCCCTCGCGCATGAACGTCGGCCAGATCCTCGAGACGCATCTGGGCTGGGCTTCGGCGACGCTCGGCCGCGAGATCGGCGCGATGGTCGATCGCGTGCGCCGCGGCGTGGCCAAGAATTCCGAGCTGCGCAAGAAGCTCGAGAAGGTCTACGGCAAGGACCAGCTCAACGATGCGGGCCGCGATCTGGAGGACGCCGAGATCGTCGACGTCGCCGAGAACGTGCGCCGCGGCATTCCGCTCGCCACGCCCGTGTTCGACGGCGCGCGCGAGGCGGACATCAACGCCATGCTCGATCAGGCCGGCCTCGCGCACACGGGCCAGGTTTGGCTGACCGACGGGCGCACGGGCGAGCGGTTCGACCGCGCGGTGACGGTGGGCTACATCTACATGCTCAAGCTCCACCACCTCGTCGACGACAAGATCCACGCGCGCTCGATCGGCCCCTACAGCCTCGTCACCCAGCAGCCGCTGGGCGGCAAGGCGCAGTTCGGCGGACAGCGCTTCGGGGAAATGGAAGTCTGGGCGCTGGAGGCCTACGGGGCCGCCTACACGCTCCAGGAAATCCTCACGGTCAAGTCCGACGACGTCGCCGGCCGCACGAAGGTCTACGAATCCATCGTGCGCGGCGAAGACAATTTCGAAGCCGGCATTCCCGAGTCCTTCAACGTTCTGGTCAAGGAGCTGCGCTCCTTGGGCCTGAACGTCGAACTCAACCAGCGCGGCTTCTGAGCGGAACGGAGAGCGTCATGCAGAACGAGATCGCCAATCTGTTCGGAGCGCCCGCCAAGCCGCTCCAATTCGACCAGATCAAGATCACCATCGCCAGCCCCGCGCAGATCAAGGCGTGGTCGCACGGCGAGATCAAGAAGCCCGAGACGATCAACTACCGTACCTTCAAGCCCGAGCGCGACGGCCTGTTCTGCGCGCGCATCTTCGGGCCCATCAAGGACTACGAGTGCTTGTGCGGCAAGTACAAGCGCATGAAATACAAGGGCATCGTCTGCGAGAAATGCGGCGTCGAGGTCACCTTGTCGAAGGTACGCCGCGACCGGATGGGGCATATCGAGCTCGCCAGCCCCGTCGCGCATATCTGGTTCTTGAAGTCGCTGCCCTCGCGCATCGGCCTGCTCGTCGACATGACGCTGCGGGATCTCGAGCGCGTGCTCTATTTCGAGAACTACGTGGTGGTCGAGCCCGGCCTCACGCCGCTCAAGATGCACCAGCTGCTCTCCGAAGAGCAGTTCATGAAGGCGCAGGACGAGTACGGCGACGACGCGTTCCAGGCCCTGATCGGCGCGGAAGCGATCAAGAAGCTGCTGGGCGAAATCCGCCTGGAGGAGGAGCGCGAGCGCATCCGCGAGGAGCTCAAGGAGACGACCTCCGACGCCAAGCGCAAGAAGCTCGTCAAGCGCCTCAAGATCGTCGACGCCTTCGTCGAATCGGGCAACAAGCCCGAATGGATGGTGATGGACGTGATTCCGGTGATCCCGCCGGAACTGCGGCCCCTGGTCCCGTTGGACGGCGGACGCTTCGCCACCTCGGACCTCAACGATCTCTACCGCCGCGTCATCAACCGCAACAACCGCCTGAAGCGGCTGATGGAGCTGCGCGCGCCCGACATCATCGTGCGCAACGAAAAGCGCATGCTGCAGGAGGCGGTGGACGCGCTGTTCGACAACGGCCGCCGCGGCCGCGTCATCACGGGTGCGAACAAGCGTCCGCTGAAGTCGCTCAGCGACATGCTCAAAGGCAAGCAAGGCCGCTTCCGGCAGAACCTGCTCGGCAAGCGCGTCGACTATTCGGGCCGCTCGGTCATCGTCGTCGGCCCCGAGCTCAAGCTGCACCAATGCGGCCTGCCCAAGAAGATGGCGCTCGAGCTGTTCAAGCCGTTCATCTATTCGAAGCTCGAGCTCTACAATCTGGCGACCACGATCAAGGCCGCCAAGCGCATGGTCGAGAAGGAGCGTCCCGAAGTGTGGGACATCCTCGAAGAGGTCATCCGCGAGCATCCGGTGCTGCTCAACCGCGCGCCGACGCTGCACCGCCTGGGCATCCAGGCCTTCGAGCCCGTGCTGATCGAAGGCAAGGCGATCCAGCTCCATCCGCTGGTCTGCACCGCCTTCAACGCCGATTTCGACGGCGACCAGATGGCCGTGCACGTGCCGTTGTCGCTCGAAGCCCAGCTCGAAGCGCGCGTGCTGATGATGTCGACCAACAACATCCTCAGCCCCGCCAACGGCAAGCCGATCATCGTGCCCTCGCAGGACGTCGTGCTCGGCCTCTACTACATGACGCTGGAACGCGAAGGCGAGCCGGGCGAAGGCATGGCCTTCGGCGACGTGGCCGAAATCGAGCAGGCGCTCTACCACAAGCGCGTCTCGCTCCAGGCGACGATCCAGTGCCGCTACCGCACGGTCGACAAGAACAACGACCCGATCGTCGTGCGCGTGAAGACGACGCCCGGCCGCATGCTGCTCTCGCAGATCCTGCCGCGCCATCCGAACGTGCCGTTCTCGTTGGTCAACAACCTGCTGACCAAGAAGGACGTGCAGAACGTCATCGACGTCGTCTACCGCCATTGCGGCCAGAAGGAGACAGTGATCTTCGCCGACCGGCTGATGTCGCTGGGCTTCGCGCATGCCTGCCGCGCCGGCATTTCGTTCGGCAAGGACGACATGATCATCCCGGCGGCCAAGAAGCAGCTGGTCGAGCAGACCAAGCACAAGGTCGCCGAGTTCGAGCAGCAATATCAGGACGGCCTGATCACCCAGGGCGAGAAGTACAACAAGGTGGTCGACGCCTGGTCGCTGTGCACCGACAACGTCGCCGCGGCGATGATGAAGGAGATCTCCAAGACCGAGAAGGGCAAGCCCATCAACTCGGTGTGGATGATGGCGCACTCCCAGGCGCGCGGGTCTCCCGCGCAGATCAAGCAGCTCGCGGGCATGCGCGGCCTGATGGCCAAGCCCTCGGGCGAGATCATCGAGACGCCGATCATCTCGAACTTCAAGGAAGGCCTGACCGTGCTCGAGTACTTCAACTCGACCCACGGCGCGCGCAAGGGCCTGGCGGACACGGCGCTCAAGACCGCCAACTCGGGCTATCTCACCCGCCGTCTGGTCGACGTGGCGCAGGACGCGATCATCGCCGAGGACGATTGCGGCACCGCAGGCGGCCTGACCATGAAGGCGATCGTCGAAGGCGGGGAAGTCATCGCCCCGCTCGGCGAGCGCATCCTGGGCCGCACGGCCGCCGACGACATCGTCCATCCCCTGAGCGGCGACACGATCGTCAAGTCGGGCGAGCTGATCGTCGAGGAGCTGGTCGAGCTCATCGACAAGGCGGGCATCGACAAGGTGCGCATCCGCTCGGTCCTGACTTGCGAAAGCCAGGGTGGCGTGTGCGCCAAGTGCTACGGGCGCGATCTCGCCCGCGGCACCACGGTCAACATGGGCGAAGCGGTGGGCATCATCGCCGCCCAGTCGATCGGCGAGCCGGGCACGCAGCTGACCATGCGCACGTTCCAC
>JAMNXK010000494.1 GCA_023653245.1 Tagaea sp. | reverse complement strand
GGACGATTGCTTCATCGGCGCGCGCTCGGAAGTGGTCGAGGGCGTGATCGTCGAAAAAGGCGCGGTGCTGTCGATGGGCGTGTTCATCGGCGCCTCGACCAAGATCGTCGATCGCGCGACGGGCGAAACCTTCATCGGCCGCGTGCCCGCCTATTCGGTCGTCGTCCCCGGCAATCTGCCGGGCAAGACTTTGCCCGACGGCACGCCCGGCCCCTCGACCTATTGCGCCGTGATCGTCAAACGCGTGGACGCGCAGACCCGCGCCAAGACCGCGATCAACCAGCTGCTGCGCGATTGATGGCCGCGCTCGACCCGGTCGCACTCGCCCAAGCGCTGATCCGGCGCAAATCGGTCACGCCCGACGACGACGGCGCGCTCGACGAGCTCGAACGCGTGCTGGGCGCGCTCGGCTTCGTTTGCCATCGGCTGAAATTCGCCGAACCGGGCACGCCGGACATCGACAATCTCTACGCCCGCATCGGCACGAGCGGCCCGCATTTCCAGTTCGCCGGCCATACCGACGTGGTGCCCACCGGCGACATGAAGGGCTGGACGGTCGATCCCTTCGCCGCCGCGATCCATGACGGGTTCCTCTACGGCCGCGGGGCCGTGGACATGAAAAGTGCCATCGCCGCCTTCGCCGCGGCGGTCGCGTCCTACGCGGCCAAGCGCGGCGGGGCGATCCCGGGCTCGATATCGTTCCTGATCACCGGCGACGAAGAAGGCCCGGCGATCAACGGCACGGTCAAGATGCTCGACTGGATGAAATCCAAGGGCGAGAAGGCCGATATCTGCGTCGTGGGCGAGCCCACGAACGAAACGGCGCTCGGCGACATGGCCAAGATCGGACGGCGCGGCTCGGTCAACGTGAACCTGACCGCATTGGGCGTGCAGGGCCACGTCGCCTATCCGCATCTGGCCGACAATCCGAACCATCGGCTGATCCGGCTGCTGGGCGATCTGACCGCCGCGCCGCTCGACGACGGCAACGAGCATTTCCAGCCCTCCTCGTTGCAAGTCACGACCATCGACGTCGCCAACCCGACCGAGAATCTGATTCCGCAACAGGCCAAGGCGCGGCTCAATATCCGCTTCAACGATATCCACACCTCCAAGACGCTGCTCGACTGGATCGATGCGCGCATCCAAGCGCTCGGCGGCAAGATCGAGCGGACCGCGCGCGTGTCGGGCGAGTCGTTCATCACCCATCCGGGGGCGCTGTCCGCGCTGGTCTCCGACGCGATCGAAGCCGTGCTCGGCCGCCGGCCCGCTTTGTCGACCACCGGCGGCACGTCGGATGCGCGCTTCATCGCCCGGCATTGGAAGACGATCGAGTTCGGCCTGGTCGGCCGCACCATGCACAAAACCGACGAGCGCTGCGCCGTGGCCGACATCGGCGCGCTCGCCGCGATCTACGAACGCATGATCGAGGCGTTCTTCGCCGCCCCGCCCGCGCGCTGGACCTGACATGGCGTTGCCCGCCTTCCTCGCGCCGCTCGGCGGCGTGATCGACCTGCTCAAGGGCGATCGCGGCGGCGTGGCGAAGCTGGCGTCGGGCACCAATGCGGGGGTGATCGCTTCGTTCCTGATTCCGGGCGTCTTGCTGCTGCCCGGCTATATCTGGCTCGCGGCCGAGCGCTTCGAAACGCTGAAGCTGGAGCCGTCGCTCGGCGAGATCCTGACCATCGAGCCGCTCGGCTATCTGATCGGCTGGACGCTGTTTCCCGTGCTCTCGCATTTCTACTGCGCGCAAATCGGCAAGAGCGGCGATTGGTACGCCTATATCGCCGCCTACAACTGGGCCAACATCCTGCAGATGGCGCTCTACCTGCCGGCCTCGCTGATCGCCGATGGCGGCTTGGCACCGGTCTTGCTGTTCGTGCTGAGCGTGGCGGTGCTCGCCGCGGCGATCGCCATCCATTTCCGGATCGCGACGGTCGTGCTGCGGGTCGATCCGCTGCCCGCCTTGGTGCTGGTGGCGATCGACCTGGCGACCAGCATTCTGCTGGCGCGGATCGTCGAGCGGCTTTACGTCGTCTGAGAGGGTGCGATGCGCGCGATCGTCCGGAGCTTTTCCATGCGCGGGCCCGAGGATTGCGCGGCTTTGTCCGCGGCCTTCGCGGACGGCTCGCTCGATCCCCGGCGCATCGTCGCGATATTGGGCAAGACCGAGGGCAATGGCTGCGTCAACGATTTCTCCCGCGGCTACGCCACGCTCGGCATGAAGCTCGCCATCGCCGAAGCCACGGGCGAAACGCCCGCGCAAATAGGCGCGCGCGTGGCGCTGGTGATGTCCGGCGGCACCGAAGGCGGGCTCAATCCGCATATGACTGTGTTCGCGACCGCCGGCGACGCTTCTGCCCCCCGCGCCGGCGTCAAGCGCCTGGCGATGGGCGTGGGCTTCACGCGCGATTTCGCCCCCGCCGAGATCGGAAGGCGCGCACAGATCGAGCTCACGGCCCAAGCCGTGCGCGTCGCGATGGCAAGTGCGGGCATTTCCGACGCACGCGACGTGCACTACGTGCAGGTCAAATGCCCGCTGCTCACCGCCGAGCGCATCGCGGGGGCCGACGTCGTGACCCACGACACCTACGAGTCGATGGGCTATTCGCGAGGGGCGTCGGCGCTGGGCGTGGCCTTGGCGCTGGGCGAGATCGCGTCGTGCCCGCCCGACGCGGCCGTGTGCGCCGATTGGACGTTGCATTCGGGTGTCGCCAGCACCTCGGCCGGAATCGAGCTCTTGCGCAACGAAGTGATGGTGCTCGGCAATTCCGAAAGCTGGTCGGGCGATCTGGCCATCGCCCATCGGGTGATGAAGGACGGGATCGACGGGCCCGCGCTTTGGGAGGCGCTCGCCGATCTCGGCATCGCGGGGCGCCACCAGCTCGACGACGCGGCGCGCGCGCGGCTGGTCGCGGTGCTCGCCAAGGCCGAACCGCCGCGCACCGGAAGCATTCGCGGCCGGCGGCACATCATGTGGGACGACAGCGACATCAACGCCACGCGCCACGCGCGCGCCCTGGTCGGCGGCACGCTCGCCGGGATCGTGGGCGACACGCGGCTGTTCGTGTCGGGCGGGGCCGAGCACCAAGGCCCCGACGGCGGCGGCCCCGTCGCGGCGATCGCAAGGATGAATTGAGTTAACCGTCACCCCGGGCGAAGCGAAGCGGAGACCCGGGGTCTTTGG